>CALDSY010000187.1 GCA_937924355.1 uncultured Caulobacterales bacterium | reverse complement strand
ATTTCGACGACCAAATCACCTTTGATTTTTGCGCGGCAGGCCAGACGTCGGCTATCCGACAATTCTTGGTCGTGAATAGCCTTTTTCTCGGTGGGTGTGAGCTTACCTACGTTTTCAGCTTTGACGTCGAGTTTAAATTTGGCGTGTTTGCCTGTATCAATTTCGCATTGGCACCGCTTACAGAGACCCTTGCCGCCGCAAATGGACTGTATATCCACGCCAGAGGCCAAAGCCACATCATAGACGGTTTGTCCGCCCTGCGCCTCTGCCCGAATGCCGGAGGGCGTAAATATGACCGTATGATCAGACATTATGTGCTGCGTGTTCCCTGTTCAGGATAGCCCTCAAATTGCGGCAGACCATCGGTGATTTCGTAGTGTGCCGCTTTCTCTTCTACGTATATATGGCCCTTCACTTCAAGGCCTGAACTATCATCAAGACAGCCCGTTAAAACACTCATATTCGGACGATCATGCATGCTCCAAAACATATAAGCCCCGCACTTCGGACAATGGCCGGATTCGGACATTTCTGATATCGGCAACCAATTAACATCGCCCGTGATTTTGATATTCTCACGCGGCGCGCCGGCAGCAGAAATATAGAGCCCGGTTAATTTCTGGCATTGTTTACAATGGCAATACCAAATGTCGGAAAGCCCGGCCGCCTCAAAGGTGACCGAGCCGCATAAACAGGACCCTGTATAGGTTTTGCTCATTTCTATCCTCGGCGTCTTCGGCGACCACCGCGTCCGCGGCGACCTTCACCTTCGCCTTCAGCGCCGGGTTCAGGTTTTGGACGATAATGGGTGATCCAATTTGCGCAATTGGCATCATTATTGTTGAGGACGTCGGCGGCGCGCACGGCGGGCACCAAGCCTTCATGGAGCGGGTTCACAATAGCCGATGTCATGCCTGCACAGGCTAGCATGGGCAGAAATGCATTGTTGATGGCATGACGGTTTGGCAGGCCAAAGGCCACGTTAGAGGCTCCGCAAGTTGTGTTAACGCCAAGCTCATTACGCAGCCGGGCGACCAAACGGAAAACATCTGTGCCTGCACTGCCCACGGCGCCAATGGGCATAACAAGCGGGTCCACGACAATGTCTTCGGGTTTTATGCCGTAATCAGAAGCCCGGTTGACGATCCGCTTGGCCACTTCGAAACGGACATCTGGATCTTCGGAAATTCCGGTATCATCATTGGAGATGGCGACGACGGCGCAATCATATTTAGCCACAAGCGGCAGAACCCGTTCCATGACCTCTTCTTCGGCCGTTGTAGAGTTCACTAAAGGACGACCTTTATAAACAGATAGACCGGATTCGAGTGCTTCAATGATAGAGCTATCAATACATAGAGGGACATCTGTCAGGCTTTGGATAAGAGGAATGACCTCTGCCATAATGGCAGGCTCATCAGCGAGCGGGACGCCTACATTCACATCGAGGATTTGCGCGCCGGCTTCGACTTGGGCCAAAGCTTCTTTTTTGACCCGCCAATAATTTCTCTCTTTGAGTTCTTTGGAAAATAGTTTGCGTCCTGTTGGATTGATACGCTCGCCAATCATGGCAAAGGGCTGATCAAAACCAATAATGACTTCTTTGGAGGCTGAGGTGAGTACGGTTCTGGCCATGATAATATCCTATGAAATGGCTTGTATATCTGCGAATGATTTTTCGGGTGCCCAAGGCTTACGGCCTGCTAACACACCGGAGCGTTTGACTACATCCCCTACCCATTTTTCCTGGCGATAAGCCATGATGTGCACGCCCGCAACGCCGTCAATTTCTTTAACCTGCTGCATAATCTCTGCGCAGATTTTTCGACCTTCCAGCTTGGGTTTATCGGCCTGCTCTTGGCGGCGGATAATTTCATCAGGGATGTGAACGCCGGGGACGTTTTCCCGCATCCAACGCGCCGTTTTCGCGGACGGCAATACGCCCACACCAATAATGATATAGGCCTTCTCCGTCAGCCCTAGATCTCGGGCCTTGGCCATAAAGTCTTTGAGAACCGGCATATCAAAACAATATTGGCTCTGAATATACTCAGCCCCCGATTCGATTTTCTTCGCCAGCTGATCGGCGCGGTTTTTAATAGGCGGCACGAAGGGATTGATGGAGGAGCCAATAAACAGGCGCGGGGCTAGATCAAGCTTACGGCCCGATAGAAACTGACTGTCATCGCGCATGGTCCGAATGGTTTTTGCTAGCGAAATTGAATCCAGATCAAAGACCGGTTTGGCTTCAGGGTGGTCCCCGGCGCTGACATCATCTCCGGACAAACAAAGCACATTGCAAACCCCGAGCGCTGCCGCGCCCAAAGTATCACCCTGTATGGAAATTCGGTTCCGGTCGCGGCAGGATATCTGCAATATGGGTGAATAGCCTGCACGGGTCAGAATGGCGCAAACGGCCAGGCTCGACATATGGCAGTGAGCGCCAGATCCATCCGTGGCGTTAATGGCGTCCACATAGCCGTCAAAAAGCGACGCTCGGCGCAATACTTCGGTAGGATCCGCGGAGTCTGGCGGCGCGATTTCGGTGGTTACAGCGAAATGCCCTGCCCGTAAAACCTGCTCGAACCGGCCATGGGAAACATGCCCATCTAAGCGTGGCAGCGGATCGCCCGGATTAGTCCCGTCACGCTTGGGGTTATGCGATAGCTCAGATTCGATCACTGACCTTCTCCGCTATTTCACCGCGCGCAATCCGTAGCCAGGTCGACTTGCCTTGATCCCTATGATCGACAGCAAACTCAATATCTTGGATCGCGTCTCCGCCCTTCATACGCGACGCGCCATCCCAGGCCTGCACCCAGACACATTTCATCTCAGGCTTCACTTCGCAGGTACCGTCTGCGCGGACGCCGCCGCAAGGGCCGTTACGAATGGTTTTGGGGCAATTCATGGGGCAGCTCATACCTGTTTTCGAGAGCGCGCAATTCCCGCACATCTGACAGTCAAACAAAACGCCCTTCAGCCCGCGTTCCATAGCCGTAATAGGCCGGTCCAGCTTTCTGCCGAAGACTTTATTTACGCCTTTAAGCGTACCAACAATTGCCGGGTTCACGGCGTTATACAGGCCTTCAAAAAACCGAGCATGACGAATAGCAAAAAGGCGAATTCTATAAGACATGGGTCAGCCCCTCACCTTTTTCGATGGACTCGATAGCCCCCGCCATCAGACCATATCCGACTGGACGTTCTTCATAATCCAGACCCAGAAACTCTGCAGCGGCCTTGGCTTCACCGGAGAGGTTTTGCGCCGGGTCCTGCACTAAGTAGATCAGACGCTTATAATGTTCAAAATACATGTCTTTGAGATTCGGAAATCGATCGATCCCAAACCCTTTGATGATCAA
>CALDSY010000186.1 GCA_937924355.1 uncultured Caulobacterales bacterium | reverse complement strand
GGCGTCTTTCCGTACGCTGTCGCGACCAAAATTTTCAAATCGAAATTCGTGAGCAGCGGTTTTACCGCGGACGGTGATGCCCATAAATACAAGCCCGACGGGTTTTTCCTTGGTGCCGCCGCCGGGGCCGGCGATCCCTGTCACGGAAATAGCGATATCCGTGCCAAAGCGCAGCGCGCAATTTTGGGCCATTTCAAAGGCGACTTTTTCACTGACGGCCCCATGGGCAATGAGCAAATCTTGAGGCACGCCTAAAAGACTCTCTTTGATGGTGTTGGAATAGGCTACGAGGCTGCCCATAAAAACAATGGAAGAGCCCGGAATGTCGGTTAAGGCTTTGCCGATCCAGCCGCCCGTACAGCTTTCAGCTGTGGCGATGGTCATCCCTTTTTCGCGGGCGCGAGTGATGATCCGCTCCGCCTGCTTGAAATGGGCTTGCTCAGTCATGATCGGGGAGGGACAGGGTTGCGCTGGCCTGGGCGGCAATGCCTTCGCCGCGTCCGGTGAAACCTAATTGTTCGGTGGTTGTGGCTTTGATCGACACGCGGGTTTCGGCAATCTCCAATAGCTCGGCGACCCGCGCGCGCATGGCGGCGCGGTGGGGTTTGACCTTGGGTTTCTCGCAAATAAGCGTCACATCCACATGCTGAATGGTTCCGCCTCGCGCCTGTACCCGGTCTTTGGCATGGGTCAGAAAAACGTGACTTTCAGCGCCTTTCCACTGCGGATCAGTGGGCGGAAAATGATCGCCGATATCACCTTCGGCCAATGCGCCATAAAGAGCATCGGTCAAGGCGTGCAGGCCGACATCCGCGTCGCTATGGCCTTTGAGCGCAAAGCCGGCCTCGATAGCCACGCCGCAAAGCCATAACAAATCACCGGGCTCCGTGCGGTGGACATCAAAGCCCGTGCCCGTTGCGATATATGTTCCATTGCCTAACATTTGGCGCGCTTTCTCTAGATCTTCGGGGAAGGTAATCTTGAAGGTCTTTTCGTCGCCGTCAACCGTGCCGATGGACAATCCAGCGTTTTTCGCCAAGGCAATATCGTCGGCAAAATCTGCGTCAGGAGACAGGGTCTGATAAAGAGGCCAAACATCTTGAAAGCGAAAGCCTTGCGGGGTCTGGACGCGGCGCATGTGGCCACGGGCGAGGTCATCCCCAATCTGTCCGTCAAAGGCTTTAACAGCGTCCACTATAGGCAAGACCGGAACAGCCGCCTCGTTCGTTTTAAGCGCGTCTACCACGTCCTCGATGACGCGCTTGGACACAAAGGGACGGGCCGCGTCATGGATCAGGATAAGGTCGGGCGCAAGGTCTTCGAGCGTGGCAATTCCGGCCCGCACAGATTGGCAGCGTGTCGACCCGCCTGTGACCGGGACGATGATGCCGTCGAACCCCTCAATGGCGTCTGCCAAGAGTGGATCGCCCTGTGCATGGACAATGACAAAGGCACGAGTTGTGGGCCATGCCGCTTTCAAATTGTCCAAACTCCGGCGCAATACGGTTTTACCGCCCAGATCCATATACTGCTTGGGTGTTTCGCCCTTAAATCGTGCGCCTTTCCCTGCGGCGACTAATATTTGTGCAACAACTGTCAATTTGTCTCGTTATCAATGATGAAATATTGTGCAAATGAGGCGTTCGTACCAAGGAATAGCGCATGATGAATCAGATTACCATTGGCAATTACGCGTTGACGTCGCGTGTATTGGCCGCGCCGATGTCCGGCGTGACGGATCTGCCCTTTCGTCGGGTCTTGCAAAAGTTTGGACCTGGCCTGGTAGTGTCGGAAATGGTGGCCAGTGAGACCCTGCTCAAAGGGGACAAAGACACTGAAGCCCGCGCCGCTGGCAAAGGCGATATTGATCCTTTGGTTATTCAGCTTGTGGGACGTGAGCCTGAATGGATGGCGAAAGGTGCGGAAATGGCCGGGCGGGCCGGCGCAGATATCATTGACATAAATATGGGATGTCCAGCCCGAAAGGTGACCACCGGATTATCCGGATCAGCCCTCATGAAAGACCCGGCACGGGCCTCCGATATTGTTCACGCCGTTGTTGGCGCGACCGACAAGCCTGTGACCTTAAAAATGAGATTGGGCTGGGATGATGATCTTTTGAACGCGCCGGAGATTGCGCAAATGGCTCAACAGGCCGGGGTTGAAATGTTGGTTGTGCATGGCCGAACCCGGTGCCAGTTTTATAAGGGCGAGGCCGATTGGGCGGCGGTTTCTCAAACCAAACTGGCTGTGGACCTCCCGGTTTTTGTCAATGGTGATATTGCAACCGCCGATCATGCCGAAACCGCCTTGCAGCAATCCGGCTGCGATGGGGTTATGCTGGGCCGCAGCCTTGTGGGGCGTCCGTGGAGTACTTTGGATGTGCGAGCGCGTATTGATGGGGATAACGTCCTGCCGCCGGGGAATGACCTGAAATGTGCAATTGCGACGGAGCACTATAATGACACGCTCGCCTTTTACGGAGACGGGAAGGGATTGCGTGTCGCGCGGAAACATTTGGCCGGCTATGTGGAGCACTCGGATTTTGAGGGCGACAAAGACGCGCTAAAATCAAAAATCTGTCAAAGCCTAGACCCCGCAGAAGTTCGAGATCTGCTGCAGCTGACCTTTAGCGCCGCTGCCCCGGAGCTTGCATCATGATGGGCGTTGGGATGATGGAGGTTGGGCAAATTGCCGAGGATCTACCTATCCCGGTTTTGGTGTTTGATTCAGAAACCCAAAGGCTCGGATGGTTGAATGTGTCGGGCCAGTTCTGGTTGGGGTCATCATTGAAATCACTGGCCGGAAAATCTTTGGGTGAGTTGTTCCACGGCGCGGACGAATTGCTCGCAATTTATGACAGAACCAAGACCAACATGTCGCCTGTGCAGGGTAAAGACATTATTCTTAAGCCCAGGAGCCGCGACGAGGTTAGGTGTCAGGTCAGCAGTTTTCTGCATGATGACCATGTCGGGTTATGCTTTCTTTTACAGGGCCGGCAAAAATATTCAGAAAATGTTTTTGACGACGGGGCGTCGGCATTAGGGCGCCTATTGGCCCATGAGATTAAAAATCCATTGGCCGGCATTAGAGGCGCGGCGCAATTGCTGCGAGATGATGTAGAGTCGGAGGAGGCCCGATCGCTTTTGGGGCTGATTGAGACCGAGATCGGCCGGATCAAACGCCTGGCCGAACGCATGGAGCGATTAGGCGATGCGCCCCCGAGTGAGTTTTCTCAAATCAACATCCACGAAACCCTCCGCCACGTTCGCAAAGTCATACAGTCAGGTATTTCTCCTGATGTAAGTTTTGTCGAAAATTATGATCCCTCGCTCCCAATGGCCCTTGGCGATGAAGATAGTTTGACCCAGGCTATCCTGAACCTTGTCAAGAACGCCGTAGAAGCCTTGGGGGAGGCCGCGGAGGCGCCTGAAATCAGATTGGAAACCTCCTTTCGGGCCAATAGTTCCGGTTTGCCGATCGAGATCAGAATTATCGATAACGGGGCCGGCATTCCCTTGCATGTGAGGGATAAGATTTTCCAGCCATTTATTACCCATAAACCAGCCGGGCAAGGCTTGGGTCTTGCGCTGGTTTCTAAAGTGGTCGCGGCCCATAAGGGTGTTATCGAAGTGCAATCGCGGCCCGGCGAAACAATATTTTCCATTCTCCTCCCAGTTAAGAAGGGCATCACTGATGAAGTATGAAGTTTTACTGGCCGAAGACGATGATAGTATCCGTCTTGTATTGTCCAAGGCCCTGACACGGGCCGGTCATAGCGTGAAAGCAACGGATAATCCGGAAACTCTGAAAAAGTGGGCCGTCGCCGGGAGCGGTGACATTATCCTGACCGATGTCATGATGAACGGCAAAGAAGTTTTCGATACCCTACCGGACCTCATGGAAGCCCGGCCCGACATTCCTGTCATCGTGATCAGCGGAAACAACACGGTCAATACAGCCATCAAGACGGGGCAGCACAAAGTCTTTGAGTATATTCCAAAGCCTTTCGATCTGGATGATGTTGTGCAGGCTGTTGGACGGGCAGGCCAAAGTGTAAACCCCCGTAAGAACCGGCTCAGTGCTGAGCTGGGTAAATTGCCGATGATCGGACGTTCGACAGCGATGCAGCCCATTTACAGGGCCATCTCTAGATTTGCTTCGGGAAATCTCCCCGTTTTGATCAAAGGATCTGTGGGGGCCGGAAAGGATGTGGTCGCCAAGCTTTTACACGATGGCGGCCCGCGCAAAGATCGGCCTTTTTTGCGTTTGAAGGATTTCTCCAACCTGTCCCTGACCCTGCAAAAGGTCAATGGCGGGGACATTTATGTGGACGAAATTGCGGGCCTCTCGCCCGATCAGCAAGACCATCTTCAAGCGCTGATGACTGAGAGTGAAAATATCCCCGCCAGTCAGCGGCCGCGAATAATCTCTGCGACCCGCAAGGACCTGCGCGCGCTTGCACAGGACGGCCTCTTTCGGGACGATCTTTTGTTTCGCATCAATGTTGCCGAAATTAGATTGCCGGATTTGTCAGAGCGTGAAGATGATGTGTTTGAGCTGGCCGAGTATTTTCTGTCCAAAGAGGCGGGCGGGTCAACCCGGCGCTTTCAGTCCGAAGCGCTGGATATGCTTAAACGCCATAAATGGATCGGTAATGTGCGCGAGCTTGAGAACCTGGTGCGTCGTTTGTCTCTGCTCTATTCCGATGATGTGATTACCGTCCAAATGGTGGCCGATGAGCTCGCGAAAGACATTCCAGCGGAGCGCCGACAAGAAGACGCAGATCATTTGCAAGACCTACTCTCTAATGCGTGTCGCCAGACCTTGGCGAATTCGCCCGAAGCGGCCGAGGAAACGCCTCACCAGATTGCCTTATCCTGGGTCGAACGACCTCTGATCGTTGAGGCGCTAAGATTAACCGGCGGAAACAAAGCCAAAGCTGCAGACATTTTGGGCATTCACCGCAACACATTGCGGACAAAAATCCGCGCCTTGGACATCGTTTGATGACGAATTCCTGACGGATAATTTAGTTGATTTTATGCAACACTTGAGTAAAAGAGTGGCATAATTGCAACAACATCAGGTCGGGGATGGAAGTCAGCCCTATCGAGAACGCAGAAAACCAGCCGTCAGGAAGTACACTCTCTGTTCAGCAGCTCATTCGATCTGCGGTCTTTGGGGTCTTCTTTTTTACGGCAATATTTTTGACGGTTTTGGGGACGCTATACGCCCTCTCTGACAACCCAGATAGGTCACAACTGGCCTACCCCATTCTCATCACCAATCTGGGAATTATTCTCATTCTGGGTATATATTTATTATACCGGGTTTGGGGTACATTGTTTGCGAAACATCTTCGGATTTCAGCGCCTTTATTGCACCGCCGCTTTATATTGATATTTAGTCTCGCCGCTCTGACGCCGGCTATTCTTGTGGGCGGCTTTTCCACATCATTGATCTCCAAGAACTTCAACGATTTGTTCGGCGAGAATGTCAGTAATACGCTTGAGCGTGCCGACACTGTACTAAACGAGTATGTCCTGGAAAAATTCCAAGAACTTGGAACAGATCTGGAAAAAGGCAAGACTTTCATAGAGAGAAACCGGCCTCGTTTCAGTGACCGGATCTCTTTCGCGGCGCATGCCGAGCGATTTCGCCGAAACTTAAAACTGGATTCGATGCTGGTAATCGACCGGTCAGGACAGATATATTTGAATGTGGGCTGGCCAGCGGCTCTAAGCAAAATTGAATTGCCGACGCGGTATGCCCTGGATGCGATGTCGGAAACGGCAACCAATAATTTTGCCGCGTTGAAACAAGCGGAAAATGATGCACTTGTCGCATTTACGCAGCTGGACGGATATGAAGACCTCTATTTAGTGGGCATCCGGTTTCTTTCGGTCAATGACACCGGGAATGTTCAAGGCGGGTTGCTCACCAGTATTTCTGGCATTGATGAAGCTGAACGGGCCTTAGACCAATATAACGCCGATCAGGCCCGGTTCCGAAACACATTTCTTTTAACCCTGATCGAGACAGCGCTTCTCATCCTTTATGCGGCCATATCTCTGGGTGTCGTCTTGGCCAATCGGATCATTAGTCCAATCGGCCAAATGGTCGAAACGGCCGAGAAAATCAGAGGCGGAGATTTAAAGGCGCGCGTTAATGTGAAGGGGGATTGGGGCGAAATGTCGGACCTGGGCAGTGCGCTGAATAGGATGACTAGACAGCTTGGGACCCAAAGAGAGGATTTAGTGCGAGAGCACAATATCTCGGAACGTCGCCGGCAATTCTCGGAAGCCGTTTTATCTGGGGTTCGGGCTGGTGTTATTGGCCTGTCTCAAGAAGGCCGCGTTACGCTGATGAATGCGTCTGCCGAACGACTATTAGGACGGGGATCGTTTGACGTTTTGGGCTATCCTGTTGAGCAGGTCCTACCAGAATTTGCGCCGGCATTTTTCAAGGCCAGGGAAAGCGTGAAAGGCACAACAGAAGACCAAATCATTCTGAATTCAGACGACGGGGTTCGAAACCTGGACCTAAGGGTTTCCAGTTATGAAGCTGACGTCAATGACAAAGGGTGGGTGCTGACTTTTGATGATATGACCCGCCTTGTTGCCGCGCAACGGTACTCAGCGTGGCGGGAAGTGGCGCGCCGTATTGCCCACGAAATCAAAAACCCTTTGACCCCCATCTTGCTGTCGGCGGAACGTCTAAAACGCAAATATCAAAAGCACATTGAGCTGGAACCAGACGTTTTTGAGAATTGTACAGATACCATCATTCGTCAGGTTTCAAGCCTGGAGCGGATGGTGAACGAGTTTTCCAGTTTTGCTCGAATGCCGGAACCCGAATTTCAATCCCATGATCTCAAATCCATTTTGGAACATGTCATATTTGCCCAAGGCGTAGCCTTTCCAGATGTGCGTTTTGATCTGGCCAATAATACCGGGCGGGATAATCTGATGATTTCCTGTGATGAACGCCTGATCACGCAGGCTTTGACAAATGTTTTGAAGAATGCCGGCGAGTCCGTTTCCGAACGAGTGGATCTGTCCGGGATAGGTGAGCGCGATGGCCTCGTCGAAACCAAAATTTATCTGGATGATGACCGGGTCGTTGTTGGTGTTACTGACAATGGCAAAGGTTGGCCGGTTCCCGATCGCCACCGATTGTTAGAGCCTTATGTGACGACGCGGGAAACCGGGACGGGACTAGGCCTGGCCATTGTGAAACGGATTGCTGAGGACCATGACGGCGCCCTTTTTCTGATGGAACGGCCAGACGGTAACCCCGGCGCGCATCTCGAATTCATTTTGCCTTTGGGGGATGACCTCCAGACGCAAGACCTACCCAACACAATTTCATTAGAGGAACAGCTCAATGAAGCATGATGTATTAATCGTCGAAGACGAAACAGATATTCGCATGATGATCGCCGGCATTCTAGAGGATGAGGGCTATACGGTTCGCGAGGCCGGGACCAGTGAACAGGCTATGGAGGCCATTCGAAATCGATTGCCGGGCTTGATTGTGCTGGATGTTTGGCTTGAAGGCAGCTCCATGGATGGGATTGAGCTTCTTGATCTGGTTAAAAGAGATAATCCCCTGCTACCTGTCATTATTGTATCTGGTCATGGAACTGTGGAGACAGCGGTTGCGGCCATTCGCAAAGGTGCCTTTGATTACATTGTAAAACCGTTCAAATCCGAGAAACTTCTAGTGACGGTTACAAGAGCGCTAGAAAACGCAAAACTGCGCAGAGAGAACGAAGAGCTCAAGGGAAAGTCAACGGCCGCCCTGGACCTTATCGGGTGCTCGCCCGTTATCTCTCAAATCAGAGCCAAGATCAGCCGCATCGCACCAACGAATAGTCGCGTGCTGATTACCGGACCGTCCGGCACGGGCAAAGAGTTGATAGCGCGAAAAATTCATGCTCAGTCTGACCGGGCTGACGGTCCATTCGTCGCCGTAAACGCCGCGTCAATGGTGCCGCAGCGGGTTGAAGAAGAGCTTTTCGGCGTCGTTGCCGAAGACGGGGCATCAATTAAAACGGGGCTTTTGGAGCGCGCGCATAATGGTACACTCTACATTGATGAAGTGGCCGATATGCCCATGGAAACCCAAGGCAAATTGCTCCGCTTGCTGGTTGATCAGAGATTTCAGAGAATAGGGGGCAGCCAGCGGGTTCAGGTCGATGTAAGGCTCGTTACCTCGACCTCTCGCGAGTTGGAAAAAGAGACATCCATGGGGAAATTCCGCGAAGACTTATATCACCGGCTTAATGTGATGCCTCTTGAAACACCGGCGCTGTGCAACCGAAGAGAGGATATCCCGGAATTAGTGGAGTATTTTATTTCCCGCCTATCGGCTTCAACGGGGCTGCCGCCCCGCCAGATTGGAGACGATGCCATGGCGGCTTTGCAGGCTCATGATTGGCCCGGCAATGTCAGGCAATTGCGGAACAATGTTGAGCGCCTGCTTATTCTGGCGACCGGCGATCCGACCAAACCTATCACCCTGAATACCTTGCCGCCAGAGGTGTCGGTCGTGAAATCCGCTGTCGAAGGTCAAAAGGATCATATGATTGCGCTGCCCTTACGAGACGCCCGAGAAAGTTTTGAACGAAATTATCTACAGGCACAAATCCAAAGATTTGGCGGAAATATCTCGAAAACAGCCGAATTTGTCGGTATGGAACGCTCAGCCCTACACCGAAAGTTAAAGTCCTTGGGGGTTTCGGGGGCGAAAAAGGGGGATGAGGTCAAAACATGAGAGTAATCATCTGCGGAGCCGGCCGGGTTGGCTATGGTATCGCTTCGCGTCTCGCCAGAGAGCAAAACACGGTTACCGTCGTGGATGTCTCACCGGAACTTGTCGGTCGCGTAACCACCGAGCTCGATGTACGCGGTGTTATAGGGCATGGCTCTCACCCGGACATCTTAAAAGAAGCCGGTATTGAGTCGGCCGATATGATAATCGCTGTTACCCATTCAGACGAAGTCAATATGATGGCCTGTCAGGTCTCTCATTCCTTGTTCAATGTTCCGACCAAAGTCGCCCGTGTCCGCGCCCAAAGCTATCTGGAAAACGAATGGAACGATCTCTACAGTCGTCAGCATATGCCGATCGATATTATTATCTCTCCTGAGGTCGAAATCGGGAAGGCCATTTTACGGCGGCTACATATGCCCGGCGCGTTCGAAGTCGTGCCCTTTGCCGATAATGCGGTCAAACTTTTGGGCATTCATATTGAAGATGACTGCCCGATTATAGAAACGCCTATTGGACAAATTCCAGATCTGTTTACCGAATTACAGGCGGAGATTGTTGGCGTGCGCCGGGAAAGCGAAATTTTCGTTCCAACGCCAGAAGATCAGCTCTATGTCGGGGACGATGCCTATTTTATTGTGCGCTCAGAACATGCCAATCGCCTGCTCGAAATCGTCGGTACTAATGAGGACAGAGCGCGTCATATTGTGGTTATCGGGGGCGGCAATGTGGGTACGTTCGTTGCCAAAGAGCTGGAGTCAGTTCGCGGCATTCGGTGCCGGGTCATCGAGTATAAGAAAGACCGGGCAGAGATTGCTGCAGAAATCTTGAAACGCACTGTCGTCTTGAACGGCGATGCTATGACCGCTGAGATCCAGCAAGAAGCCGGAGTTCCCGAAGCCGAATTGGTTCTTTGTCTGACCAATGATGATAAAACAAATATTCTCTCAGGGGTTCTGGCCAAGAAA
The DNA here is from genome assembly GCA_937924355.1 of uncultured Caulobacterales bacterium. Lineage (GTDB taxonomy): Bacteria > Pseudomonadota > Alphaproteobacteria > Caulobacterales > Maricaulaceae > JACOMS01. The sequence continues at coordinate 63,214 of CALDSY010000186.1, read as the reverse complement.
ATGGGGGCGAAACAGGTGGTTAGCCTGGTCAACGATGTGTCCATTCAAGAGCTGGTTTCAGAATTGCCGATTGACAAGATTGTTGATCCGCGCGCCGCAACCGTTTCGTCGATTTTAAGGCACGTTAGGCGCGGTCGCATTCGGGATGTTTTCACATTATCCGATGGTAAGGCGGAAGTGGTCGAAGGTGAGGTGCTGGACACCTCCCTGCTGGCCGGAAAGAAACTCGAAGACGTCAAGATTGATGGCATTGCCATCGGCGCGATTATTCAAGACGGCATTGTCGCACGAATGGATAAAAACCTGGTCTTCAAAAAAGGTGATCACATCGTGTTGCTCGCTGAAAAATCTGCGTTCAAGCAGATTGAAGATGTGTTCCGCGTGAGCACAGATTATTTTTAACATTTAAGCGGAAAAAAATTGGCGCTTAATCGGATCATATTGTGGCTAGGGTACAGTCTTCTCGGACTTGTCGGGTTGATGGTTTTATCGGCCTTGCTGGGTATGGCATTGGGTGAAACCGCGGCCCCGCTCTCTTTGGCGACCGGCGCCATTGGATGCGCGCTCATTGGCTGTATCATGGTGTTAACAACCCGAGGCATGCGGGCCAAAGAGTCCTTCTCCGAAGCCCTGATGTTTTTAGTTGTTTTCTGGCTGGTTATACCCGTGTTTGCGGCTATTCCTTATGTGTCCACCGGGGTGTCCTCCACCGCCATATCTGCGTATTTCGAAGCCGTTTCAGCCTTTACGACAACAGGGGCAAGTGCTCTCGATCCATCGGAAATTCCGCGCACGATCCATGTGTTCAGAAGCTTGTTGCAATGGAGCGGTGGCGTCGTCGTTGCAACTTTTGCCGTTGTCATTCTAGCCGCCTTAAATCTTCAGGGAACAGGGGTCCATCGATCGGTTCTATTTACCTTTCGCAAGGGGGAGTTGTTTGCGCATTTGGCGAGCGTCTTTAAAGTTGTTGGCGCCATTTATTTGACAATATCAATGGTCTGTTTCGTATTTCTGATTATGTCCGGTACGGGCATATTCGAAGCATTCTGTCTCGCATTGACGTCTGTGGCGACGGGCGGGTTAACCCCGAGAGGGGAGCCCCTTGATTTCTACGTTCGCGGAATTGGATTATTTGCCCTTTGTATTTCTTGTTTGCTCGGGGCGTTTAACGTGGCCGTTTTGTGGGACATCGTTCGTAACATGACATGGCGAGATTTTCGCCGTTTTTTCACCAATGTGGAACACCGGACTCTATTCGGTATCATCGCTTTTCTGATCGTCCTAGCCTGTATCTACACGGATTTTCACCATGTAACGACTGTGATTCCCGAGGCGGTCTTTTTCGCCACCTCCACCGGATTTGATCAGCATGTAATTGGCGTGGAAATGTTGCCGCCGGTCATTCTTATTGCGCTCGCATTAATCGGGGGCAGTGCTTTGTCGACGACAGGCGGGCTAAAGCTTATCCGGGTTCTGTTATTATTTAGGCATTTGGATACGGATATGAGCCGCTTGACCCATCCGTCCCGCGTTGTACCCGTGGTTTTTCGGGCGCAAAGTCTTCCTGATAATGCCTTCTTATCGCTGTGGATGTATTTCTTTGGATACACACTGGTTTTCGCTGGCGGGATTATGGCGCTGGCGGCCACGGGCATGGACTTTCCGTTTGCCGTTGCCAGTAGTGCCGCAAGTGTCTCCAATATGGGGCCATTACTCGCGGCCACGCAGGCACCTTTTGGTTTTGAGTCCTTTACCGAGACCCAAATGGTTATATCCTCTTCGCTAATGTTGATTGGCCGTGTCGAGGTGTTGGCAATATTCGCCTTTATGTCGCCCAGATTGTGGGTAAGCTAGCAACAATCCACCAAACTAACTGCAAAAAGTAGAGCCAAGCCCCTTTAAACGCTTGCATAGCGGTTGAAGGTCCTTTTAAGACAAGGACTGGGTACTAGTCAAAATGGGGACTAAGTGGGGTCAAAATGTCTGGCGAAAAAAAACAAAACTTACAAGACGCCTTTCTGAATTCTGTCAGGAAGTCAAAAACACCTCTGACAATTTTTCTCGTCAATGGTGTAAAGCTACAGGGTGTTGTCACTTGGTTTGACAATTTCTGCGTATTATTACGGCGGGATGGTCAAATACAACTCGTGTATAAACATGCGATTTCGACGATCATGCCGTCCGTGCCTGTTCAGCTGTTTGATCAAGAAGAAAGCGAATCAGATTCTTAGCCGATTTACGAAAGTACCGGCTTAGATGATTGTCATCAAAGCGGCCGTTGAGCGGTGCATTGTACTGCATCCAAGGCCATCTAGAAATTCGGATCAATCTCAATACGAGCTAGAAGAAGCCGTAGGTCTTGCCGAGGCGCTTGGCGTTGATGTTGTCTATCAAGGGGTCGTGCCCTTGCGAGATATTAATGCCGCCAATTATCTGGGCGGCGGTAAAATTTCTGAAATCGCCGAAGTCATATCCTCAGATAAAGCCAGCATTGTTGTCATGAATTGCCGGCTTTCGCCCATTCAACAACGTAATCTGGAACGTTTTTGGAAGGTCAAGGTTATTGACCGCACCGGGCTCATACTCGAAATATTTGGGTTGCGGGCAGCGACCAAAGAAGGCCGACTTCAGGTGGAACTTGCCCGACTGGCCTATGAAAGATCTCGATTGGTCCGGACCTGGACCCACCTAGAACGTCAGCGGGGCGGTCAGGGCTTCTTGGCAGGGCCAGGTGAAACACAGATCGAATCTGATCGACGGGTGCTATCTGAGAAAATGACCAAGCTACGTCGCGCCCTAGAGCAAGTGCGCCGTACACGCGGCTTGCAGCGCCGCCAACGTCAAAAGGCGCCAGAGCGTGTTGTGGCGCTCGTCGGTTATACCAATGCGGGGAAATCCACACTCTTTAACATACTGACCGAAGGCGGCGTTCTGGCAGAAGATATGTTATTTGCGACATTGGATACGACGCATCGAGTTTTGCCTTTGCCCAATGGGAAACCTGCCGTCCTTTCGGATACGGTGGGTTTTATTGCTGACTTGCCGACGGATCTAATTTCCGCCTTTCGCGCGACGCTCGAGGAGGTGAAAGAGTCGGATATTCTTTTACATGTGCGTGATATTTCCGATCCCTTGGCGGATCAGCGGCGCGAGGACGTCATGATGGTACTCGATCAGATCGAGGCGGGCCCTGAACACGGGCAAATTGTCATTGAAGTCTGGAATAAAGTTGATCGCCTCTCAGGTGAAAAATTTGAAGCGATTGAATCGCTTGCCGAAATAGCTCGGGCCTCGGACCAGGAAATTGACGCGCACATTATCAGCTGCGAAACCGGGGAGGGGATCAGCGATCTCATGCTCGGTATAGAGGCCGCTCTGACAGCCAAAGATGATATCATTGAGGTTGTTATTCCGCCCAAGGATTTTAAAGTGCGCGCTTGGCTGCACGAACATGGATTGGTGTTGTCAGAAGATACGGGCGAGGGCGGTGTTTGCCATATGCAAGTCCAGTTGAGTGACGTGGATGTGGGCAAATTCAAATCTCGCCATCCTGATCTTTTACAAACGGCCTAGTCTGCTTTTTTGGCTGCCTGCCACTGAGCTTCCATCTCTTCGAGTGACATGGTCTCCAGAGGCCGATTGTTGCGCGCTGCATAGACCTCAATAGAATGAAAACGGCGGGTGAATTTGTCATTGGTTCGGCGCAGGGCTTTCTCGGGATCGACTTTCAGTTTTCTGGCCAAATTGGTTACGGCAAATAAAAGGTCGCCAATCTCGTCCTCGATGGCATCTGCATCCCGCGTGTCTGCCGCCGCAGCAACCTCCTTTGCTTCTTCGGAAATTTTCTCAAGGACACCGTCAAGATTTGGCCAGTCAAAACCGACCCGTGCGGCTCGTTTTTGTAATTTTTCCGCGCGCATCAGCGCCGGAAGCGCGAGCGCAACGTCATCCAATACGCCCCCTTTGCCGGGTTTGGTTTTGCGTTCGTGGGCTTTCATCGTTTCCCATGCGATGGTTTGCTCTTCGGGCGAGCGGTCATCGCCCTGAACAAAGACATGGGGATGTCGCCGAACCATTTTCTCCGCGAGGGCATCGCAGACATCGTTGACGTTGAAAGCTTCTTGTTCCGCGGCCATCTGAGAATGAAAAATAACCTGAAACATAAGGTCCCCCAGTTCTTCTTTGAGGGCATCCATATCGCCGGTTACGATGGCCTCTCGGACCTCATAGGCTTCCTCGATCGTGTAGGGGGCGATAGTCTTAAATGTTTGTTCTTTATCCCAGGCACAGCCCGCGTCACTGCGCAGCTTGGCCATTAAATGAATGAGCCGCTCAAGGGGAGTTTTACCCAGAAATGATATGTCCGTCATTTCCGGCCCCGGACATAGGTGTAGAGAATCAGCGCCAATATACCGAGCCCGGATAACCCATATGACCAGAGCACAAATGCCGTATGTTTACCAAAGTCCAGCATTACACGTCCTCAATCTTGATATTGGCGCCTTTGGTTTGGGGGGCGCGTCGGGACCGGGCTCGTTCGATATCCGTTGCGACTTGCTGAATAGATAGCCAGGCAAAAATGCATGTATAAGCCAGGATCATGGACCATAGCGGCACATCATAGACCGTATCGAGGCCCGGCGCGCCAACATTGGAAATGGTTGCGCTCTGGTGCAGACTATTCCACCACTCCACGGAAAATTTGATAATAGGTATGTTGACCATGCCAATCATAGCAAAAATAGCGGCTATTCGCGCGGCGCGTTTTTGATCCTCAACAACCACCCAAAGAAACAGATAGGCCGCGTAGATAAAAAACAGGACGAGCACAGATGTCATCCGTCCGTCCCACTCCCACCACGTCCCCCAGCCGGTTTTACCCCAGATCGAGCCTGTCGCCAGACAAAGGGCTGTGAAGACAAGACCAATACGGGCAAATGCTCGGGCGCCGTAATCGGCCAGATTGTGCCGCCAGATAAAACTCACCAAACTGGCCACGAACAAGGCCGTATAGGCCAGCATAGAAAGATAAGCGGCAGGAACATGGACAAACATGATCCGGACCGCCTCGCCATGTTTGACATCTGCAGGCGCCACAAACAGGCTTTGCCATAGTCCAAAGCAAAGCAATCCAATGGCCCCGGCCATAAAGAACGGGCGCGCAATACGGGCGAATTTTAAAAATCGCTGCGGGTTTGCCAAATAGCTGATCATATCATTCCATATTTATTTTCAAAGCCGCGGAACTTGCCGGGATACAGATTGCAAAAGACAAAAGACTAAGCCCTGCAAGGGCTATAAAACCTGGATTGTCTAATCCTTCAATCGGATATGCGTTGATACCGGCCAAGGCAAAAATGATGACCGGGATCATAAAAGGCAAGGTCAGAAGGATGATGAGAAATCCGGCTGATCTTTGCCCGGACAATAGGGCCGCAGACACAAGGCCGAGCGCTATGATCGCCGGCGCACCGATCAACAGGCTGAGGGTAATCGCAGCAATGTGGACCATCGGCAACTGATACATGACGCCGATTAATGGGATCGCTAGGGCGAGCGGTACAATGCTCGTTAGAAAGACCATGATGAATTTACTTAGAACAATGCTAAGGCCGGAAAGTCCGGCCAGCCGGTATTGCTCCATAATACCATTTTGCACATCTGCCGTGAAAAGAGTTTCAAACGTTAGAAGCAAGCTAAATACGACGGCCAGCCAGATCACAGGTGCGGCGATCCTGTTTAAAACCCCAATATCACCCTGAAGGGCGATGGCGATGATGCTTAGAAATAACACAAAGAAAGTCAGTGCCAGGAGCCAACCCCGGGGTTGGCGGAGCAAAACCATCAAATCTCTTTTTAACAGGGCCGTCATTGCGGCGCCTCTAAAATAAGCTTTCGGGTGTTTTTACTAATTGCCGCGGGGCCATAATGAGAGGCAATGAGCGCAGAGCCGCCGCGCTGAACATGCGCCCGCAAGAGTGAGTCGATCAGAGCCTGGCCGGTTTGATCCATTGCCGCTTTGGGTTCGTCCATTATCCAAATTGCTCTGTTGCCAATGTGCATTCGCGCCAAAGCCAAGCGCCTTTTTTGCCCCGCTGACAGGCTATGGGTTCTTTGAAGGGCTTGGCCTGATAACCCAAATTGGCTTAGTATCTCATCGATGTCTTGTTCAGTCTCTGGGTCCGTTTCAAAAACATCGCGCCAGAAGGCCAATGTTTCCCGAACCGTTAGCAGCGGTTCAAACGCATCTTTATGGCTGACATACCCAACAAAGCGGCGCGCGGTTATAGATACGCCGTCGCGTTCATAACTAATCTTACCTGATTCTGGTTTTAGGAGGCCAAGCGCCAACTTCAAAATAGATGTTTTGCCGATCCCGTTGTCACCAATGATCCAAAGGATTTGCCCCGCCTCTAGTGCAAATGACAACCCGCCAAACAATTGTCGTTCCCCATGCGAAAACGTAACGTTTTCGAAGCGTAAAGCGGTTGGGGCCAAGGGGTCTGCAGCGAACATAACAGGCGTGTTATTTCATTCTTGCTGCTGTAAAACAAGCGCGTCAAATTTTCCTGTGCCGAAGATAGATAGAATGTGCTCTTATAGGGCTATGATATCGAAAAATAGAAATCGGCGCATCGCGCTCATTTGCGTCTTCGGCACTTTATTGATTTTGGGCCTGTTTCTGATCATGACAGCCCTGAATCGTAATCTGCAGTTTTATTATCACCCATCAGAAGTCCTAGCGCCCGGATTTGAACCTGAGTCTGAAACCTACAAAGTCGGCGGGGTTGTGGTTCCGGGGACCCTTAAAACCCTCAGAGATCTGACCATTCAGTTCTCAATTGTGGACTTTGTCGAAGCGGGCACAAGTTTTGAGAACAATGCGTCAGAAATTCTTGTGGCCTACAAGGGAGTCTTGCCGGATTTGTTTGCCGAAAATGAAATTACGGTCGTGACCGGTAAGATGACGAAGAATAATCAATTTACTGCACGCGAAGTGCTCGCAAAACACGATGAGAACTATAAGCCTGTCGAAATGGATTAAAGAGGCGGACACCGCAATCGATGTGGGGCAACCGGGCGTCCGCCTACCTCGTATCCGAGGATAAGCGTCATATGGCATTTGTTGTTCTAATGTGAAAGAGAAAAACGCACGAAAAAATCGTATTTCTGTAGAAAACATACCATTATAGTTATGTTGTTACCCAATTTTACAATGAAAAGTTTCAATATAATTTGTATTTACAGCCAGTTTACGAGACATTTCCGAATCTTGTTCGGAAACTTTCCGAATCTCAGTCGGAAACTAGGTGTTGGATCGAGACTTTAAGTAGCTAAAACCCAAGACCGCTGAAATAAGTCCAATGCCGATAATGGGTAATATCCAGGTGAGCTGCTCAGCCATGGCGGCGCCGAGCAAGTGAAACGCGCTAAAAAAAATCGTGACGTAAATGGCCGCGGTGATGGCAATAAAGAGACAAAATTTCGCATAAGATATCTTGAAAAAACCGCAAGCGATGTAGATCGGTATTCGGGTCATGGGAATAAACCGGGCGCCAATCAGTGTCATAAATGGGAATGATTCGACTTTCTCTTGCATCGCCAAGACTTTTGATTTTTTCGAAAACTCTGCGCCTGTATCATTTTTCAATGCGGCCCAGCCGATCCAGTATTTCCAAATATCGCTAAAGAATAATCCGAGCATAATGGCCACAATAGCTGGCCCGAGGGCCAATTTCCCCAAAGCTGTCAATGCGGCCGTTCCGATAACGGCAGCGTCTTCTTGAACAAACGGGGCTGCAAAAACAAGCAGATAGGGCCCCCAAGGGTAGTTTTGAGTCAACGAATCTATCAGGCTGAGCACATCCATAGCGCTTACTTAAATCGAATTTTCATTGATCATGCAAATTGTGTCACAAATTAAAGAGAGAATCCCTATTTTTCCTTGCGAGTTCCGGTTGCCTATTGCCTGACTCCGTGACATAAGGCGCGAAATTTTTTACCCACAAGTCCGAAATTTGCGCGGACCCCTATATAAGGTGTCTCGGTGAGGACTTTGAAGAATGGAAAATGTGATGCAAATCGAAGAAGTCGAAACCAAAGGGCTGAGCCGGACGTATTCCGTGAAGGTCCCAAAGGAAGATCTGGCCAAGAAGTTAGAAGCTAAGATCAAGGAAATGCAGCCCCAGGTAACGTTGAAGGGGTTTCGTCCCGGTAAGGTCCCGACGGCTCATATTCGCAAGATGTTTGGTCAGTCCATCATGAAGGATGTCGTTGAAGACACGCTGAACGAGACCAGCCAAAAAGCTATCAATGACAATAATATCCGTCCGGCCGGGCAGCCCAAAATCGATTTGCGGGCAAATGGCGAAGAAGTAACCAAGGGCAAAGCTGACCTTGAGTATCAAATGACTGTGGAAATGATCCCTGAATTTGAACCCGCGGATCCAGCTAAGTTAAAGTTTACTCGTCTTAACAGTGAGATTAAAGACGCCGATATCAAAGAGCGTATGGATACGTTTGCCTCGGGTCAGAAGACATTCAAAAAGAAAGCTAAAACAGCCAAAGCTAAAAAGGACGACGCCGTCCTAATCAATTTTGTCGGTCGCATTGACGGTGAGGCCTTTGAAGGCGGGTCAATGGACGGTCACCAGCTTGTTTTGGGATCTGGTACATTTATTCCCGGGTTCGAAGATCAGCTTGTCGGGGTCAAAGCCGGAGATAAAAAAGACGTAGCCGTCACGTTCCCTGAGAATTATGGCGTCGATACTCTGGCGGGGAAAGAAGCCATTTTCGAAACCGAGGTTTTAGAAGTTCAAGGCGCTCAAGATGCCAAGATCGATGACGAGCTGGCTCAGAAGTTTGGGTTTGATGATCTCGAAAAGCTCAAAGAGTTCACAAAAGAACAGGTCGAGGGCGAGTATAGCATGCAAAGCCGCTTGAAACTAAAGCGGGCGATCCTGGATGAACTGGACGCCAAGCACAGCTTTGATTTGCCTCCAGGGATGGTTGAAGCCGAGTTTTCAAACATCTGGGCTCAGGTTCAAGCGGAGAAAGAAGCTGGAAACCTCGATGAGGAAGATGCAAAGAAATCCGACAAACAGCTCGAGAAAGACTACCGTAAGATCGCGGAGCGCCGGGTCCGCCTTGGATTGGTTCTGGCTGAAATGGGCCAAAAGGCCGAGATAACCGTGACAAACGAAGAGCTGCAAGGCGCCATGATCGCCGAAGCGCGTCGTTATCCCGGTCAGGAACAACAGGTTCTGGAGTTTTATCAAAAAAATCCACAGGCCGTCGCTCAGTTGCGGGCGCCAATTTACGAGGAAAAGGTTGTAGACCTGATCATCGAAAAAGCAAAAATCACTGACAAAACCGTGAAAAAAGACGAGCTATTCGAAGAAGACGAGCTGCTTTAACGCGCCATAGGTCTATGAGGTCATTGCAAACCCGGTCCTTGCGGCCGGGTTTTATTTTTGCTCGACCCCCTTGAAATTAACCAATCCTCTTCGATATTGTTGTAATCACATTCAAGAATTCACACAAAACGCGAGAATGATTCGCGTAAATCACTAGGAAAATTTAACATGAGACATCCCGAAGACGTGATCACAGACTTTATCGTTCCAACAGTATTTGAGCGCGCGACAGACAATATTCGGGGCTATGATGTTTTCTCCAGACTTCTCCGTGACCGGATTATCTTTCTGAACGGGCCCGTCGAAGACAATATGGCCGCATCGATTTCAGCTCAGCTCTTGTTCCTTGAGTCTGAAAATCCGAAAAAAGAAATCGCTATGTACATCAATTCACCGGGCGGTGTCGTAACATCTGGCATGGCGATCTATGACACGATGCAATATGTGAAATGCAAAATTTCGACGGTCTGTATCGGTCAGGCTGCCTCTATGGGGTCGCTTTTGTTGTGTGCAGGCGCCGAAGGTATGCGTATTGCACTGCCAAATGCCCGGATCATGGTACATCAGCCTTCAGGCGGGTTCCGTGGGCAGGCCTCGGATATTGAGCGTCATGCCAAAGATATTCTGGCGATGAAAAAGCGACTAAACGAAATTTACGTCAAACATACCGGTCAAAAATACGCGACAATCGAAAAAACACTGGATCGTGATCACTTTATGACGGCAGACGAGGCCAAAAAATTCGGTCTTGTGGATCAGGTGATCGCCCATAGAGACGACGCAAGCTAGGAAATTTGCGTTATTTCGGGAGAGTTTTACGGCTTTCAGTTAATTTGTGACTTGTCGCTTGCAACAAAAGTGGTCCATTATGCCGCTGCGGTAATTCAAAGGTAACACATTTGTTGTAACTTTTTAACAATATGGTGAATTGCTAAGGGGCGTTCCTTTTGCTTATAAGGAAAAGGAATGGAACGGATATAATATGAGCAAAAATAGCGGCGACTCTAAAAACACACTTTACTGTTCATTTTGCGGTAAAAGTCAGCATGAGGTCAGAAAACTGATCGCCGGGCCGACGGTGTTTATTTGTGATGAGTGCGTCGAGCTTTGCATGGATATTATCCGCGAAGAGGGCAAAGCCTCGGTGACAAAATCCCATGAAGGCGTTCCCACCCCTCAGGAAATCTGCGAAACTCTCGATGATTATGTGATCGGTCAGGCCCACGCGAAGCGTGTACTGTCTGTCGCTGTGCACAATCACTATAAGCGACTGAACCATGCGGCGCAGGAACCCGATGTTGAATTGGCAAAATCCAATATTCTTCTAATTGGGCCGACAGGGTGTGGTAAAACACTCCTAGCTCAAACTTTAGCGCGTATTCTGGATGTACCGTTTACAATGGCAGATGCCACAACTCTGACCGAAGCCGGTTACGTGGGCGAAGATGTCGAAAACATCATTTTGAAACTCCTGCAATCTGCCGATTATAATGTTGAACGCGCCCAGCGCGGGATTGTTTACATCGATGAAGTCGATAAAATCAGCCGGAAATCCGACAATCCTTCCATCACAAGAGATGTCTCAGGAGAAGGCGTACAGCAAGCCCTCCTTAAAATCATGGAAGGCACCGTGGCCTCAGTGCCGCCTCAAGGTGGTAGAAAGCATCCGCAGCAGGAATTCTTGCAAGTCGATACAACCAATATTCTGTTTGTCGTCGGCGGTGCGTTCGCGGGACTCGATAAAGTTATTGCCAACCGGGGCGACGGATCGTCCATTGGTTTTGGTGCCAAGATCAAAGACGTCGATGAGCGGCGCGTCGGGGCTATCCTCCAAGAGGTCGAGCCGGATGATCTGTTGCGTTTTGGTCTTATCCCGGAATTTATCGGCCGTTTGCCGGTAATTGCGACGTTGGAAGATCTTGACGAAGAAGCTCTGATAAAAATTCTGACACAGCCCAGAAATGCCTTGGTCAAACAATATCAAACGCTTTTCCAGATGGAAGAGGTTCAATTGAGCTTCTCTGAAGAAGCATTGAGCGAAATTGCTAAGAGAGCCATTGAGCGCAGAACCGGTGCCCGGGGACTGAGATCCATTATGGAAGGTATTTTACTGGACACGATGTATGATCTTCCCACTTATGAAGGTGTCCGTGAGGTTGTCATTAATGGTGAAGTTGTCAGCGGTCAGGCCAAGCCTTTACTGATTTACGCCGAGCGCAAAAAGGCGTCAGACAAGGCCTCTTAACAAAATTCAAACCCAGCTGTGACAAATTGAAAAAATCACTGATTCAAGGCTTGCATTCCCGGAATAAGAGCCCACTTATCCTTGATACCAATGATTAAGTGAACCTCGGCTGGAAATAAATGACAGATACAACCGTTTTACCCGTATTACCCTTGAGAGATATAGTGGTGTTTCCGCATATGGTGGTGCCGCTATTTGTAGGGCGCGACAAATCCATCAAGGCTCTGGAAGAGGTCATGGACCAGGAAAAACGGATTTTCCTGCTGACTCAAAAAATCGCCGATACGGATGAACCTGGAACAGAAGATATTTTTCATCTTGGTTGTGTCGCCAAAATTCTTCAGCTGTTAAAATTGCCGGACGGTACGGTACGGGTATTAGTCGAGGGTCAGACCCGTGCAGAGGTTGTCGCGTTCACAGACAATGCGGACTTCATAGAAGCCGAAACCCGTTTGATTGCAGAAGACGAAACGGCCGATGGCCCTCTGATTGCCTTGGCAAATACGGTCCGAGAAGAGTTTGCTCGATACGGCAAGTTAGACAAAAAAATCGCTGACGAAGTCATGGGTTCGGTCTCTGAAATTGATGAGCCCTCCAAACTTTGCGATGTAATTGCCGTCCACCTCAATGTAAAAATCGAGGATAAACAAAAACTTTTATCGATGACGCAAACAGCGGATCGACTAGAATATATTCTGGGTCTGATCGAAGGCGAGTTTTCCGTATTAAAGGTCGAGAAAAAAATTCGCGGACGCGTCAAGCGGCAGATGGAGAAAACCCAGCGCGAATATTACCTAAACGAGCAGATGAAAGCTATTCAGAATGAGCTCGGGAATGAAGGCCCTGACGAAATTTCGGAGATCAAAGAGAAGATTGAAAATACGAAATTCCCTAAGGCCGCCCGTGAAAAAGCTGAGGCCGAGCTTCGGAAGTTAAAGCAAATGAGCCCCATGTCGGCTGAAGCGAATGTTTCCCGGAACTACCTTGATTGGATGCTGTCTGTGCCGTGGGGCAAGAAAAAGCGATTACGGACGGATTTGGACAAAGCGCAAGAGATTCTCGATGCGGATCATTACGGGCTTGAAAAAGTCAAAGACCGAATCGTTGAGCATTTGGCGGTGCAGGTCCGCACGAAAAAGATTAGAGGGCCGATCCTATGTTTGGTTGGACCACCCGGTGTTGGTAAAACATCTTTGGGCAAGTCAATTGCCCGGGCGACCGGTCGGGAATTTGTCCGCGTATCCTTAGGGGGCGTCCGGGACGAGTCTGAAATTCGCGGTCACCGCAGAACCTATATTGGCTCTATGCCAGGGCGGATTATTCAATCCATGAAAAAAGCCAAATATAGCAACCCGCTGTTTTTGTTGGATGAAATTGATAAAATGGGCGCTGATTTTAGAGGCGATCCGGCTGCGGCTTTGCTGGAAGTCCTAGACCCAGAGCAAAACGATACGTTTGGTGACCACTACCTGGACACGGAATATGATCTTTCGGATGTCCTGTTCATTACGACGGCCAATTCTTTGAACATGTCCCAACCTTTGCTGGACCGAATGGAAATCATTCGAATTCCGGGTTACACCGAAGACGAAAAAGTGGAAATCGCGACCCGGCACCTTATTCCGGAGATGCTCGAAGAACACGGGCTTCGCAAAGGTGAGCTTAAAATATCTGAAGGGGCCCTGCGGGACGCCATCCGATATTACACGCGAGAGGCCGGTGTCCGGAATCTCAAGCGGGAAATTGCAAACCTTGGCCGCAAATCCATCAAGGCAATTGTCGGCGGCCAGAAAAAATCCGTTTCTATTACCGTAAAGAACCTCGGAGACTTTCTGGGTGTCCGGAAATTCCGCTATGGTCAAACAGATCAAGAAGATCAGATAGGTATTGTGACAGGATTGGCCTGGACGGCTGCCGGGGGCGATATCCTCACCATTGAAGCGGTTTCCATGCCCGGCAAAGGCAAGATGACGGTCACAGGCAATCTGAAGGACGTGATGAAAGAATCTATCTCGGCTGCCAACTCATTTGTTCAAAGCCGGGCGCCAAAGCTCGGTATTAGTCCGCGGGCATTCCAAAGCACGGATATCCATGTGCACGTCCCCGAGGGCGCAACGCCAAAAGACGGGCCCAGCGCGGGTATCGCCATGGTGACCGCCATGGTTTCTGTTCTCACAAATATCCCTGTTCGCAAAGATGTAGCGATGACGGGCGAGGTTACGCTGCGAGGGCGTGTATTACCAATTGGCGGGTTAAAAGAGAAACTGCTCGCGGCCATACGCGGCGGGGTGAAAACCGTTTTGATTCCGATTGAGAATGAAAAAGATCTGGCTGAAATACCTGATAATGTGAAATCGGTCCTTAAAATTATTCCGGTCTCTACCGTGGATGAGGTTTTAAAGGCGGCGCTTATAAGTAAGCCTAAGGCAATCCAATGGACCGCCAGTGACGAAGCCGCGCTTTCCGGAATTATTTTGGGAGAAAAGGTTGACGTCGGCGGACGTTCGGCGCATTAAGGCGCGCGTTTGACCTAGAGGCACATTTGGCTTCTAAAAATCAGCGAATATATGCTGGAAAAGGGTGGTTAGCTCAGCTGGTAGAGCATCTCGTTTACACCGAGAGGGTCAGCGGTTCGAACCCGTTACCACCCACCAGCCTTCGCGCCGGACCAAGGCGCGGGCTTGTCAGGCGATTTCAAAAACTTACTCCCAATCTTGAATTCTCGAAAAAAGTACGAATTCTACTCATTTTCACATTGACGATAAAATACCTTGGCCCTATACGGCGGCTCACACTTCTTAGCGGGTGTAGCTCAGTTGGTTAGAGCGCCGGCCTGTCACGCCGGAGGCCGCGGGTTCGAGTCCCGTCACTCGCGCCATTCAATTTCAGGTCTATGAAATTGAACAGGCGTAATTCAAGAATTTAGTCCCATTAGCATCAAATCTGTGGTAGCTGGCTCCAAAGCCTGTTCTGCCCCGAGGTTCATATGTCATTTCGTAGATTTCTTTTCTCATTAAGCGCCTTTCTTGTTTTGGCAGCTTGCGCGGATAGCGGCGGCGAATCCCCGACCGTCCATGAAAATTCTAATGCCGAGCCTACTGTCACAAAGACGGCCCATAATTTCGCGACCAAGACCATACCGGATATGAGCGATAACCTGGTCGATAATTTTATGCTGTTGGATCACACAGGCAAAGCGCAGGAACTTTTCTATAATTACGATGCCAATGCTGTCGTTATAATGGTCCAGGGAAATGGATGTCCGATCGTTCGAAATTTGGCCAATGATTACAGGGCTGTTCGCGATGAATTCGAAAGCAAGGGCATTAAATTTCTGATGCTCAACGCCAATCCCAATGATACGCGCGCCGAAGTCGCACAAGAGGCCGCCGAGTACGGGATTGATATTCCAATCATGAAAGACGACTCCCAGCTCATCGCGGCGTCAATGGGCATAACGCGCACAGCTGAAGTCTTGGTGATAAATCCTGCCGGCTGGGAAATCGTTTATCGCGGCCCCGTCAATGATCGTATTACCTATGAGCGCCAGAAGAATGAAGCGAAAGAACATTATCTCAAGGACGCCCTGAATGCCGTACTGGCCGGCGAAGCCGTGGCAACCAAAGCACGCCCGACCAAGGGCTGTATCGTCAATTTGAAAGACGGGCTGGACCGCGAAGCTCACGCCCAAATTAGTTATTCAAAAACCATTGCGCCTATTTTGGAAAAAAATTGTGCGTCCTGTCACCAAGACGGCGGCATCGGACCTTGGTCTATGACCAATTATGAAGAGGTCGAGGGGTTTGCGCCCATGATCCGGGAAGTGGTGCGGACTAAAAGAATGCCGCCATGGTCGGCTGACCCTCATGTGGGTGAATTTCTTCAGGCGCGAGATCTAAGTGTAGAAGATCAACAATTGCTAGTGCGCTGGATTGAGGCAGGCGCGCCGCGGGGCGAGGGACCGGATCCTTTGGCCGAGCGCGAAAACGATGCCGTGGAATGGCCCCTCGGGAAACCTGATCTCATTGTCGAAGCCCCGGCGTTTGACGTTCCCGCCACAGGAATCGTCGATTATCAGTTTCCGTCCGTCGCAAATCCGTCCTCCGAGGACAAATGGGTGCGCGCCGTTACGGTTCTTCCGGGTGACAAATCTGTTGTCCACCATGTTCTACTGGGTTCATCCTCAGAAGTGACGGCGCCCGGTGAAGGCGATCAGGAAAGTGTATTTGATAATTTTCTATATGGATTTGCGCCCGGTGTGCCGTCCTATGAGTATCCGGATAACACAGGAATTCTGGTGGAAAAAGGCGGAGAATTTCGCTTCCAATTTCATTACACACCATCCGGGAAGCCCGCCACAGATGTGACGCGCGTGGGTCTTTATTTCCATGACAAGAAACCGGAACATGTCTTGCGACAGCAAGTTATTCTGAACCCGCGGATCAATATTCCTGCAAATAGTAGCGATCACCAGGAAACCGCCTATTTCGAATTTGATCATAATGCTGAAATCTACTTTCTGTTCCCGCATGCGCATTATCGAGGGAAATCCAGCAAATTCGATATTCGCTACCCGGACGGCCGTCAGGAAACATTATTATCTGTGCCCAAATATGATTTTAATTGGCAGCACAATTATCCCTTGAAAAATTCGTTGAAGGTCCCGGCGGGATCAAAACTTATTCACACCACGATCTACGATAATTCCGAAAAGAATTTCGCCAATCCCGATCCCGATAGAAATGTTCCTTGGGGCCTGCAGTCTCATGATGAGATGCTGTATGGGAGCTTCTTTTTTCGTTGGACAGATGAGACTCACGACAAAGTTTTACATGATCCGATGGGATTTGAGATACGGCAGCTATATGGATTTGCCGATGCGGATATGGACGGAAAGCTCAGCCCCGCAGAAATGCCCGGTTGGTTACGTAATGCCTGGAATGATGGTCCGGCAAAACGCGCCGACTTTGATAAGGACGGGGCTATGGCATTCAATGAATTTCTGGCGATGCAAAAATTCAGAGCCGCCAGAGGTGGTGGAAACTAACCAGGGCGTTTGAACCTAAAAAGGAACCCCGTCATCCTTTTCACCGGATGATCCGGGCACTAGTCCTGCGAAATCAAAAACCCGGCTATCGTGCAGATGGCTCGGCCGAACAGTCGTCAAGGCTTTGGCCATAACTTGACGGGTGCCGGGCTTTCGTTTTTCCCAATCATCCAAGAGGTGTTTCATGGCCTGTCGCTGGAGGCCATCCTGAGATCCGCACAGATTGCAGGGGATAATGGGAAAATTCATAGCATCTGAAAACTTCTGCAGATCAGCTTCAGCGCTGGTGATTAACGGGCGGTAGACAAACACATCGCCCTCGTCATTTAAGAGCGTGGGCGGCATGGCGGCCAGTCGACCACCATGCAGCAAGTTCATCATAAAGGTTTCCAGCGCGTCATCCCGGTGGTGGCCTAGAACAATGGCATCGCAGCCTTCTTCTCTGGCAATTCTGTATAAAATCCCTCGGCGCAACCGTGAGCATAGCGCGCAGTAAGTCTTATTTTCTGGGACTTTTTCAGTAACAATGGAATAAGTATCCTGCGTTTCAATCCGGTAGGGCACGCCCGTCGTCTCCAGCCACTCAGGCAAAACATGTTTCGGAAACCCCGGTTGGCCTTGATCAAGATTACACGCCAAAAGATCGACGGGTAGGGCGCCCTGCCATTGCAAATCTAGGAGAACAGCCAAAAGGCCATAACTATCCTTGCCGCCGGATAGGCAAACCAGCCATTTCGGCCGTTTCGCTTTGCCGGTTTTGACCGCGTAACGATCAACAAGACCATAGCTGTCGATCACGTCCTGGGCTTGGCGAACGAGGCGCTTGCGCAATTTTTTGAAATTCACTGTATCGGGCGCGGTTTCAAACAAATTTGGCCGGGTTATATCGATGATCTGATTCATAGAGCCGCCTATGACATGCCAATAAATGCCCGGCAAGGGCGCTATTTGAATTGAATTTAGCGATCTGGTCTTTAATACAGCCGAAGGAGGACTGCGAAATGCCCAGTAAAAAAGTGACGTTTAAAGGCGCATTTGGCGATCATCTATCGGCGAAACTCGATTGGCCTGAAAAGGGGCTCAAAAGCTGGGTGCTGTTTGCACACGGTTTTTCTATCGGTAAGGATTTGAAGCCGGTTCGAACCATATCCAAAACCTTGGTTGAAGACGGCTATGGAATGATGCGGTTTGATTTCACCGGTCTGGGTGAGTCGGGCGGGAATTTCTCCGATACAAATTTCTCGTCCAATTGTGAGGATTTGCGCCAGGCCGCCAATTTTCTACGTGAAAATTTTCACGCGCCATGTGTTTTGATCGGACACAGTTTCGGCGGCACGGCTGCCCTTAAAGTGGCTGATGAAATCCCGGAGTGTAAAGCTGTTGCAACGATCGGTTCGCCTTGCGACACCACGCATATTATTCACCAATTTGCCGACCAGATCGAAGAAATCGAGGAGGAGGGCGAAGCGAAGGTATTACTGGGCGGGAGGCCTTTCGTGATCAAAGAGCAATTCCTGGATGATATTGGCAATCATGACATTGCTTCAGAGATACAAAGTCTGGATCGGGCCTTAATGATTTTTCATTCTCCGCAGGATGTGGTCGTGGGAATCAACAATGCATCCCATATTTATTCCAAGGCCAGACACCCCAAAAGCTTTGTTTCTCTTGACGGTGCTGATCATTTGCTACTCAAAAACGCGAAAGATGCCGAATATGTCGCCCATGTGCTGGCGGCGTGGGCGCATCGATATATATAGAGTAATCAACGATTTGTGCCTAATTTCACCTTGTTTCACTAAATTTGTTGCTCAATAGCCACACAAAGTGCCAAATAGCATGAATCTACTGTGGTGTTTTGTTTCCGTTCATATTAGCTTTGATTTATATAGTTGACGTGGAGATAAACTTCTGATTCACTAAAAACTGTTTTACAAACTGGGGTTTCCTATGAGAAAAATTTTAACTTTAGCTGTGAGTTCAGCCATATTATTGGCTTCTCCGGCGATGGCCGACGATCATGATGATGATAGCGGCTTTTACATTCGCGGTAATGCAGGTTACGGCATTTTAGAGGGCGGCTTTGATGGCGGCCTCTTTGGTCCGCATAATGACGCGGAAGTCCAAGGCGAAGGCAGCATTGCCGGTTCTTTGGGCATCGGTTACGATTTCGGCAATGACAGCGATCTCGCTGGGTTCCGTATCGAGCTTGATGGCGACTCACTTTATTCAGACTTAGGTCAAATCGGTAACGTTGAAGGGTCTTTTGCAAAACTGCACACAGACTCAGTTATGTTGAACCTGATCTATGACTTTGAGTCAGATGGAGCACTACAGCCTTACGTCGGTATCGGTGCCGGTCTGGTTCAAGGTACAGTCAGTGCATTCGCTTCAGACACAGCTGGCGTAAATGGCGGTGTCGTCAATAGCCAAGCCTGTCTGGGTGACATTTTCGGTACTTGTTCTGCTTTCGATAAAGACCAAACTTGGGGTGCTCAAGCCCTGGCCGGTCTGGGCATCGAAGTTGCCGACGACCTGTTTTGGGATACACATGCTAGTGTCATGATGGTTGATGCCGGTGGATTTGACATTGAAGGTCAATTCACACCGCTGTTTACCGATCGTGCGCCGCGTCAAGGCTTCCTGCACATGAATGAGCTCGATGATGTAATCGGTGCATCAATCATGACCGGTCTGCGCTATCGCTTTGGTGGGTCACCAGAAGTTGTTGCACCTCCCGTTCCGACGCCTAACTTCAAGTGTTGGGATGGATCCATGGTATTTAACTCTGGCGAATGTCGTCCAGAGGTTGTTGCAACGCCAGAGCCCGTCAAAACTTACACATGTTGGGATCGTCAGACGATCGTTACAGATCTGTCAGCGTGTCCGCCTGAGCCAGCTCCGCAGCCAATGCCGGTGACTATTGTTGAGCCGACCTATTATACTTGTGATGACGGAACGCGCGTTACTGACCGTGCTTACTGTCAGCCAGTCCAGGTCATTCCGCAGCCAATCGTTCAGGCTTACAACAATTGTGGACCGTCAAACGTGGCTATCTTCAACGTGCCGGTTTCCAGCACGCCGAAGAGCATGAGCCGCCTGGGTACAATGCCTGAGTTTGGCGACTCACATGGTCTGACACCAACGCAGTTCTATGAGAAGCTGCAGGCCCGTTATGCCGCTAACGCAACGGACCGCGCTTATTTGAACTACCTGTTCAAGTCTATGGGCTACTCAAATGGCTTCAAGGACGCGAACGAGTTCATGTTCTCTGAAGAAACTCTGCCAGTCGGCACAACCGGACTGTTGGGTCTGGGCGCTGCTCACCACTATGAGTACTCAGTCCTGCCGTCCAACGACCGTGACCGTCAGGCTTTCCGCATCCAGAGTGCCAACGGTTCCGTTGTTCACTTCATGAAGACTTGCGGTAACTACATGTACGCCTGTAACTAGGCTGGCATTTCGCCGAATTTTAAGCCGCCCTTCGGGGCGGCTTTTTTATTGCGCACTATTCGCTCCGCGCTATAAGCAAAGCATGAGCAATCGTGTCGCCTTTTATCCAGGAACCTTTGATCCCATGACTTTGGGACATCTTGACATCATGAAACGCGCAAGTCGTTTGTGTGACAAGCTAATTATCGCCGTCGCCATCAATCGGGATAAGAACCCTCTGTTCAGTCTCGAAGAACGGGTTGAAATGGTCGAACATGTGGTCAAACCTTTTCGCAAACGTATTGATGTTGAGGTGCTTCCATTTGAAGGTTTACTGATACACTTTGTTGAAAAGTGCGGGGCCAGCATGATAGTCCGCGGATTACGGGCTGTCTCGGATTTCGAATATGAGTTCCAGATGGCCGGTATGAATGATCGACTTAACCCGGATATAGAGACCGTATTCTTGATGGCAGACCCGCAATACCAAACGATTGCTTCGCGGCTCGTGAAAGAAATCGCCCGTTTGGGGGGGGATGTCTCTCAATTCGTTACCCCGGAAGTCGCAACGAGACTCAAGGAAAAATATTCATGATAAGAAAAACCATTCTGGCCCTGATGTGTTCAGTCGCCATGTTTCAATCCGCCTGCGCGCAGGACAAGGGCGCCGTTCCCGAAAAGCTGGACGCTCAAGCGCAAGCTCACGAGCAAGTCAAAGAGGTTGCACAGCAAGCCGTTGAAACGGTTACTGAAACCGTTGAAGCGATACCGGTTTTCACAGCGCCCGATAGTGCTTGGCGAGCTCCTGATCCAGAGAACACACTTTATATTGATACGGTTCATGGCCGTATTGTTGTCGAGCTTTACCCGGAAATTGCCCCGGGTCATGTCGCTCGCATCAAAAAACTGGCAAAAGAAGGTTTTTATAACGGCGTTGTTTTTCACCGGGTTATCGATGGCTTTATGAACCAGACCGGTGATCCCAAGGGCGACGGAACCGGCGATTCACCCTATGAAGACCTCAAGGCTGAATTCGCATTTTCCCGCGACGCGAAATCCATGCCGGTTCAGATTATGGGCGATCTAAAAAGCAAGCTGAATGGCGCAAATGCCATGACCGGTTTTTACAAAGCCCTGCCTGTCGCGACCGTATCTGATGATACGCTTTTCATGACCAAAAAAGGCGCGATCAATTCTTATGGCTTGCACTGCAAAGGCGTCGCCTCAATGGCTCGCACACAAATCCCCGATTCTGCAAATAGTCAGTTTTTCCTGATGCGCAGCGAGTATCGGTCATTAGACGCCGAATATACGATATGGGGCGCGACCGTTCATGGTCATGACGTGTTGACCAAGATTAAGATCGGTGTCGTGGGCGAGCCTAATTTTACCCCTGACCAGATGGTAAAGGTTCAGATTGCCGCGGATGTTCCGGCAGGTGAGCGTCTGCCCGTTGAGGTTCTTAGGACGGACACAAAAGATATCTATGACTACTCAAATTGGCTTAAAAAACAAAACGGGAAAAGATCCAAGATCTGCGATGTTAAACTCCCGTCACGGCTCAAAAAATAGGAAAAATTATGGCTGAGAAAATTATTCTTTCGATCGATACCCAAACGGGTCAAACGGGCGATGTCACAATCAAGCTACGTCCCGATTTAGCGCCCGCGCATTGTGCGCAGATCACGCGCTTGGTGGATGAGGGGTTTTATGACGGGCTGACATTTCATCGTGTCATAGACGGTTTCATGGCGCAGGGCGGTTGTCCGGACGGGACCGGTATGGGCGGCGCTGATGTGAAAATTCCAGGTGAGTTTTCCCAAGAACCCCATGTGAAAGGTGTCTGCTCCATGGCGCGGGCCCAAAATCCTAATTCTGCAAGTTCCCAGTTCTTCATCTGTTTTGATGACTCGGGCTTTCTAGATGGCCAATATTCTGTCTGGGGCGTCGTTGAGTCGGGTATGGAGCTTGTCGATGCATTGCCGCGCGGTGAACCGCCAAGATATCCTGGAAAGATTGTAAAAGCCGTTAGTCAATAACGATTGGGCTTGAATAAGCCGTCATTAAAGCTAGAAGCGCGGCCATGAAACTGGCCGCGTTTGACTTTGACCTCCCTGACGAAGCGATTGCGCTTCGGCCAGCTGTTCCCCGTGATCAGGCCAGACTGCTTCATGTCACGCCGGACAAGGATTTCTCAGACCATCATGTTTTTGAGCTGCCCTCATTATTAAGACGTGGCGATCTGCTTGTTGTAAATGATACGCAGGTCTTCCCGGCCGCGCTCAACGGATTGCGCAAAGCGCGCCCTGTGGGGGGAGGCGGCGATGTCTCTATTCGTGTAAACCTGCATCAATCCATTGACGAAACGTCCTGGAGAGCTTTCGTCAAGCCTGCAAAGAGATTGAAAGAGGGCGACGTCATTCATTTCCCTAATCGGTTGACCGCGGTTGTAGAAGACAAACAAGATGGCGGAGATATCAAATTGGTTTTTAGTCAATCTGGGCCCGCGCTCATGAACGTCATACAGGCAATCGGCGAGGTGCCTTTGCCGCCCTATATTGGCCGCCAGCGGGCTGTCGACGCGCGTGACCTTGAGGATTACCAAACGGTGTATGCGCGAAAAAACGGTTCCGTTGCAGCACCGACGGCCGGGCTACATTTTACACCATCGCTCTTCTCGGCCCTCTCGGAAAATGGGATTGAAACGGTCAGCCTGACCCTTCATGTGGGCGCAGGCACATTCTTGCCCGTGAAAACAGAAAATGTTCACGACCATCACATGCATAAAGAGTGGTACACCATTGATGACAAGACGTGCGCGTCCATTCAAGCGGCCAAAAAGCGCGGCGGACGAATTATTGCCGTCGGGACCACGTCGCTCAGAGCTTTGGAAAGCGCCGCCCGAAACGGCGCAATTTCACCTAAGACCGAAGAGACTGATATATTTATCACCCCGGGTTATAGATTTAACATTGTGGATGGCCTAATGACCAATTTTCATTTGCCTCGGTCCAGCCTGTTTATGCTGGTCTGCGCTTTGGCAGGAACTGAGACAATGCAAAAAGCTTATGGGCACGCCTTAAAATCGGGTTACAGGTTCTATTCTTATGGCGACTCAAGTCTTATCTGGATGAAGCGGTAATGGCCCATTTCCCTTTTCTCTTGGACGCTAAAGAAGGTCACGCCAGGACGGGCCGGTTAATCACTCCGCGCGGCGAAATAAGAACGCCGGCTTTTATGCCCGTTGGGACTGCCGCCACTGTCAAAGGGGTCTATATGGACCAAGTTCGCGCGGCAGGATCGGACATTATCCTAGGGAACACCTACCATTTGATGCTTCGACCGGGCGCCGAACGATTAAAAGCACTAGGAGGGCTGCATAAATTTTCCGGTTGGAACGGACCAATTTTGACAGACTCAGGTGGGTTTCAAGTTTGGTCCTTGTCGAAACTCAGAAAAATATCCGAAGACGGCGTGACCTTTCAGAGCCACCTTGATGGATCCAAACATGTCCTAACGCCGGAGCGGTCCATTGAGATTCAAGCCGACCTTCTCGGCGCTGACATTTCTATGCAGTTTGACGAGTGTACTGAGTATCCGTCCACCCGTGAGCGCGCTAAGGAATCTATGGAATTGTCTTTGCGTTGGGGAGAGCGGTCGCTCAAGGCCTTTGGTCATCGGGAAAATCAGACGTTGTTTGCCATCATTCAGGGGTCAACCTATCCGGAGCTGCGAAAGCAAAGCGCTGAAGCCAGCGTTTCTCAGACAATAAATGGTGGGTATGGAGGTTTCGCGATTGGAGGGTTAGCCGTTGGTGAGGGGCACGAAATGATGTGTCAAACCTTGGATGTCACGACGCCCCATCTACCGTTGGACCGGCCTCGTTATCTTATGGGGGTAGGCAAGCCCATAGATCTGGTCGAAGCCGTATATCGCGGCGTTGATATGTTTGATTGCGTTATTCCAACCCGATCTGGGCGACATGGTCAGGTTTGGACCGATAAGGGGCCATACAATATCAAAAATGCCAGATTTGCAGAGGATGCGACGGTATTGGATGCGGCCATATCCTGCGAAGCCAGTCAAAGTTATTCCAAAGCTTACATACATCATCTTATAAGGAGCGGTGAGTTACTCGGGGCAATGATTTTATCGTGGCACAATATCGCATATTTTCAGGACCTGATGTCACGTATTCGCCTGGCGATTGCAGAACAAAGGTTTGAGGAATTTCGGAGAAATTTTCTCCGGGATTACGGTGCGTCATAATTGCCCAAAATGGGCTAATTTTTGGCTTGACCCTGACATATCTCGCCACTAGATTCCGCGCTCCTTTAAAGAGGAGCCTGTAGCTCAGCTGGTAGAGCAACTGACTTTTAATCAGTAGGTCCAGGGTTCGAATCCCTGCGGGCTCACCATTTTTCACCATATTAAAGAATGCTTAACGGAGGGGCGTCAAAGAACTTGGCGGTGATGTATTTTCGCAACTTTTGAAAAAAAAATTAGAATTTAAGTGAGAAAATTCAAAATCCTATGTGGTCAAAGCGCCTCAAATCGTGTACCGAACCGGAATATGTCTACCACGTTACCGTGATTTGGCATGATGTTTTGTTTACGTAAACTAAGAATCGCGGCCAAAAACGCCGCTGTCGGAGGAAATAACATGAAGCTCAAGCTTCTCACAGCAGTGGCCACAGCCGCAATGCTAGCAGCACCGGTCGTCGCACAGGCAGATGACCACGACGACGAAGGTTGGTATCTTCGCGGACTGGCTGGGTACGGAACCCATACAGATATTGATCACTCCGGAATCATCACCGGCGACACAGAAAGTGAAGGCAATGCGGCATTCTCTCTGGGTGTCGGGTATGAATTCGATAATAACTGGCGGTTAGAGCTAGACGGGGCGTCACTTTGGACAGATATGGCGAAAGTCAGCCAGGTCCCAAATACGTTTTCCAAGCTCAGAACAAACGCTTTAATGGTTAACGCCCTTTATGATTTCGATGAGTTCGGAAATTGGGAGCCTTACGTAGGCGGTGGTATCGGTAAGATCCGGAACACAGCTAACGTTCAGGCTCATGGTTTGTTCGGCCAGGAAGGCGCTTTCATAAGTAACCCAACATGTGTAGCGCGTGCCGCGTGTGCTGTTGACGGCGACGAGGATAATGCATGGGCATGGCAAGTCATGGCCGGCCTAGGTTACGATATCTCCGACCGTTTAACGTGGGACACGCAATATCGCTATCTTGACTCACTTGAGAATCTTGGATTTGACGGGACGACAACATCTCGCGGCTTTACGCCGGATGGAACGGGTGAACTGTTCATGGAAGATGTTGGCGCTCACATGCTAATGACAGGTTTGCGTTATCGCTTCGGTCAGTCGTCTCCAAAAGTTACATGTTGGAACGGCGACTCAGTCAAAATGCTGGCAGATTGCCCAACTCAGCCGCGCATCATCACTTGCTGGGATGGTTCTAGCTTTGAAGAGGGTGCAGGAACATGCCCAGCTGAGCCCGTACGCGCTCGCGTCTTCAGCTGTTGGGATGGATCAAGCTACGAAGAAGGATCTGGCGGAAGCTGTCCTCCGGAGCCTCGCCCAGAGCCTACAACCGTCACTTGTTGGGACGGATCTGTGCAAGCAGACTACGCGTTCTGTCCAGCGCAGCCAGAAACACGTTCTGGTCAAACGGTTCAGTCACTGTGTGAAAACGAATATCGTCAGG
This sequence comes from uncultured Caulobacterales bacterium, assembly GCA_937924355.1. GTDB lineage: Bacteria > Pseudomonadota > Alphaproteobacteria > Caulobacterales > Maricaulaceae > JACOMS01. The sequence goes on along the minus strand of CALDSY010000186.1, from coordinate 37,345 downwards.
AAATCATTTACTACGAATTCGACAAAGGTCAGTCTCCAGAGACTCGCGCGACAATCAACCGTATCCTAGATGTCGGTCAGTTCTGTCAGGTCGATAACATTCAGGTTGTCGGTCACACCGATACATCTGGTGCCGCCTCTTACAATCTGGCTCTATCTCAGCGTCGTGCAAAAGACGCCAAAGACGAGCTGGTCCGTCAGGGTATCAATTCTGGCGTCATTTCATCAAAAGGAATGGGTGAAACTCAGCCATTCGTACCAACTGGTGATGGTGTGAAAGAACAATTGAACCGTCGTACAGAAGTTCTGATCAAGCTGACACAAGCTGGCGCGATCGTACTGAACTAAATTAGGTTCTTTTCTTGCGAATTTGAAGGCCCGGGTTTCCGGGCCTTTTTTATTGTCCATTCGCCGAAGACAGAATGTTGTTTTCCGTTGGCTTTATAAATTGGACAATTATTGCTCAGACGGCCTATTATAGCAGTGTTATGAGTGCTTACGATCTACAAATCCAAAATGAAGAGGCCGAAGTCCTCAATCTCCTTGAGGGTCGATATGATCCGATGGTCGACAGGCTTTTGTCTTGGTCAAAAATAAATTCCGGCAGCCGCAATAGAGACGGGTTGGATAAGATGCGAACGGCTCTTATTGATAAATTCGAGGCTTTGCCAGGAAAGATCACGACCCCGCCATTGACTGTCGGTGAATACGTCACGCCGAAGGGACTGAAACAGCCTCTGAATTTTGCGCCGGCAATGCTTCTAACCGTCCGTCCCAAGGCCCCGATTCAGCTGGTTTTGACAGGCCATTACGACACAGTTTTCCCGGCGGAAAGCCATTTTCAGACACCAGAATATTTAGATGACGAAACCGTGAACGGGCCGGGCGTCGCCGATATGAAGGGCGGCATACTGGTTATGGCAGAGGCGTTAGCGGCCTTTGAGAACTCTAAAAACAAAGATCAAGTTGGATACAATGTCTTGCTCAGTCCGGATGAGGAAATAGGTTCGCCGGGATCGAGCGCGCTTTTGCACAAGCTCGGCACGCAAAGCCATGTTGGATTGGCATTCGAGCCAGCGCTCGCAGATGGATCTATGGCCGGCGCGCGAAAGGGAAGCGGAAATTTCGCGCTTATAATCCGTGGCAAGGCGGCTCATGCTGGACGCGAGCATCATCTTGGGCGAAATGCAATTTCCGCTATGTCAGAGTTTACGGTAGCGCTGGATCAACTCAACGGGCAGCGCGAAGGCGTCACGTTTAATATGGCAAAAATCGATGGCGGCGGCGCCCTAAATGTTGTGCCAGATTTGGCCATTGGGCGGTTTAATGTTCGGATGCAGGAAACCGAAGACATGGGATGGATACGGGAGCAAATCGACACGATTATCGGCCAAATAAACGCCAAAGACGGTATTACGGCTGAGCTGACCGGGGATTTTACCCGCCCGCCCAAGCCTATGGCTCCGGCTAATGCTATGATATTTGACTGGGTCAAGAGGGCCGGCGATTTACTCGGCCAGAAGATTAGTTGGAACCCCAGCGGCGGCGTTTGCGAGGGCAATAATCTCTGGGCCTCGGGATGTCCAAATGTGGACACACTGGGCGTCAGAGGCGGCGATATCCATTCGGATAGAGAATATATCAAATTGCCAAGCTTGATCGAAAGATCCAAATTGACCACCTTGATTCTAATGAAAATTGCCAGTGGCGAATTTGATGCTCAAAAAGCCAAAGCTCTTGCGCGCTCGGAATCCCATTCGTGCTAATTGTGCGTCCCGCAAATCTCAGCGATCTTGATGCGTTGATCAGTCTCGCCGATAAAGCGGGGCCCGGCTTTACATCGCTTGCCGTCGGTGAAGAGGTTCTAGAGGCGCGTCTGCGTAAATCCGTCGTCAGCTTCGAGCTCGAACAGAAGATTTCTCCGGAACACATTTATTTGTTCATGCTCGAGAATACCGAGACAGGAGACATTGTCGGAACCAGCGCGGTAAAGGCTCAAATTGGGATCAAGGATCCATTTTTCAATTTCCGAATATTGCGGGTTGGGCGTAAATCAGCCGTCACCAATCGTCGTTACGACATGGATGTTCTGATGATGGTCAATGAGTATAATGGCGCCACAGAGGTTGGGTCATTATATGTGGTCCCAGAAATGCGCGGAACCGGGGCTGGGCGACTGATTTCTCAGGCCAGATATATGCTCATTGCCAGCGACCAGGAACGGTTTTCGGATACGGTTGTTTCCGAATTGCGGGGCCATGTTGACGATGAAGGCAATTCGGCATTCTGGGATGCGATCGGCCGAAAATTCTTTCAGATGGATTTTACAGAAGCCGATCACATTTCCGCTGAACAGGACAGTCAATTTATCCTGGATCTCATGCCGCGTTACCCGATCTATGTAGAATTATTGCCTGAGGACGCCCGTAAGGTCATGGGACAAACCCACCCCGCGGGGGTAGGCGCGCGCCGGTTTCTAGAGGCAGAAGGGTTCAGGTTTAATGGTATGATCGATATTTTTGACGGTGGTCCGTCGGTCAGCGCTCCGACAAGCGAAATTCGAACCATCAAAGACAGCCGTGTTTTGACTCCAAAACCGTCGACTGAAAACCTTAAACTGAATGCGCTGATTTGTAATAATCAGATTGCTCAATTTCGCTCTATATTTTCCAAAGTAGGGTTTGACGGAGATCAGCTGCTTATGCGTGAGGAAGATTTGCGGGCCCTTTTACTAAAAGATGACGAGCCGGTTCGGCTTTGGATAAAACGATGACGAATTTCATAAATGGACAATGGATAGAAGGTTCGGGCGAGCCCTTTAAAAGCACTGATCCCGCTCACGGCGATGATCTTTGGAGCGGAAATGCAGCGAGCGCGACGGATGTGGACGCCGCATTTCAAGCCGCGCACAAGGCATTTGACGCTTGGTCCAGAACCCCGGTCGATGCCCGTATCCAGATTGTCGAAAAATATCGCGATCTGGCCCGGGATACCAAATCTGAAATGGGGCTTATCATTGCCAAGGAAACCGGTAAGGTTCTTTGGGACGCGACAGGCGAAGGCGGAGCGCTATCGGCTAAAGCTGATATTTCGGTCACATCTTATCACGACCGGACCGGGGTGTTATCGCGGGAAACAGCATTTGGGGCGGCGCAGTTACAACACCGGGCTCATGGGGTTATGGCTGTCTTGGGGCCTTATAATTTTCCAGCTCATCTGCCGAACGGACAAATTCTGCCGGCGCTGATTGCCGGAAATACGGTTGTCTTTAAACCCAGTGAACAATGTCCTGCTGTCGGCGAAGCGCTGACACGCCTTTATGAAAAGGCCGGATTTCCACCGGGCGTTATCAATATGGTTCAAGGGGCGCGGGATACCGGCGCTGCCGTCCTCGCTCATGAACATTTAGATGGTGTATTGTTTACGGGATCGGCTTCGACTGGCGCCTATATCCATAAATTGTTTGGAGGTCGCCCCGAGATTATTTTGGCCCTCGAAATGGGCGGCAACAATCCGCTTATTATTTGGGATAGTTCCGATGCTGAGGCCGCAGCATCGATCGCATTGCAGTCTGCTTTCATTACGACGGGTCAACGTTGTACCTGCACAAGGCGGTTGATTCTACCGGCCGGTTTAAAGGGGGATCGTGTGATCGAAGCCCTTAAAACCCAACGGGACCGACTTGTGCTGGGAAGCTGGAAAGACGGCGACAAGGCCTCCACGGGGCCGGTTGTTAGCGCCGGTGTTGCCAGTCATGTTTTGAAATCCGCAAATGCTCTGGTTGATCTGGGCGGGCGCGTCATTTCTGATGCCACGGCATCGGAGAAGGGCGATGCTTATGTGGTACCCGGTGTTTATGACGTAACGGATGTGAATGTTCCGGACGAAGAAATTTTCGGACCTGTCCTGCAGATCGTTCGGTCAAATAGCTGGGACCAAGCCATAGCAATTGCAAACGATACAAGATTTGGATTGGCCGCCGGATTGGTCTCAGATGATGCCGATCGATGGGATGATTTTCGAACCCGTATACGCGCAGGTGTCGTGAATTTTAATCGGCCGACAACAGGCGCCGCGAGTTTCCTTCCCTTTGGCGGCCCTGGCGCGTCGGGCAATCACAATCCGGGCGCTTACTATGCGTCTGATTTTTGTGCTTGGCCGATGGCGAGTCAGGTTGCTGCAAAACCGGAAGCGCTGCCAATCAAGGGGATGTCCTGATGGCAATGGAAGCCAATTTCGATGGTCTGATAGGTCCCACCCATAATTATGGCGGGTTATCTGATGGCAATATTGCTTCTGCGAGCAATGCGGGGCTGACAGCCCGGCCAAAAGATGCGGTCATTCAAGGGCTTGGCAAAATGCTGACCATGCACCAATCCGGACTTTGGCAGGGCGTATTGCCGCCACAGCAACGCCCCTTTTTACCGGCGCTGAGGGCTCTAGGCTTTTCGGGGTCTGACCGAACCATGTACGAACAAGGGTGGAAGCAGGTCCCAGGACTTATGAAGAATATTATTTCGGCCTCAAGTATGTGGGCGGCCAACGCCGCAACGGTGAGTCCGTCCCCGGACTGCTCGGATGGTCAGCTTCATCTGACACCCGCCAATCTTTCGACCATGTTGCATCGCAGTTTGGAACACGAACAAACCTCGCGCGCGTTGCGTGCGGCATTCCCTTTTGCCAAGGTTCATCCGGCTCTGATCTCACAGTCCGTATTCTCCGATGAAGGGGCTGCTAATCACGTCAGGCTTTGCGCCGACCGAGGGCAACAGGGTGTCGAGCTCTTCGTCTATGGCCGCGGCGGGTTCGAACCGACCACGGATGGCTTTCCGGCCCGGCAAACCCGGGAGGCTTCCGAAGCTATCGCGCGCCAACACTGTTTAAATCCAGAAAGAACCGTGTTTGCTCGGCAATCCCGACAGGCGATCAATGCTGGCGCATTCCATAATGATGTTGTTTGTGTGGGAGCATTGAATACCTTGTTTTACCATGAGTTAGCGTTTGAAAATAAAGAGACCGTACACGCCGACATCCGCAAGGCGGCAGCGGGTCTTTTTGATCCGGTTTTAGTGGAGGTTCCCGTCAAAGATGTGCCGATTGATGACGCCATTCAGGCCTACCTATTCAATTCCATGCTGATTAAATTTCCAGACGATAGCCGGTTGACGTTGATCGCCCCGACCGAAACCCGCGACAATGAACGTACCCGAGAATATTGCAATAAATTGACCTCTGGAAACGGGCCTATCGGAACGGTTCAGTATGTCGATGTGCGCCAGTCTATGCGCAATGGCGGCGGTCCGGCTTGTCTCCGGCTCCGGGTCACAATGACTGATCAAGAGTGGTCACAAGTCAATCCGGCCATGAAGATGGATGAGCAGTTGTTTTCCAGATTAGAGCGCTGGGCCCGTAAACATTATAGAGAGACCTTATCACCTGAGGACTTGCCAGATCCGTCTTTGATGGAGGAAAGCTTTGCGGCTCTTGACGCATTGACCGAAATTCTAAATCTGGGGTCGGACTTCTATCCGTTTCAGCGCTTATCATGAGTGAAAGAGATCTGACAGCACTGGATCAGGATTGGAGCAATTACTGGCAGGGGCGTACCGGCGTTGAAAGCGGAGCCGCGCTTGTTGGCGTCGAGAAACATCCTGAAATAGAAGCTTTTTGGAAAGCGCAGCTACAGGGCTTTGACGTTTCTATCCCCGTACTCGACCTTTGCTGCGGGGCAGGGACGGTACTAAAAATCTTGAAGGGGTTGGGATATTCGCAATTGACAGGCGCAGATATATCTCAAGCGGCAATTGAGATTGTATCTCGAGAAATTGGCGATGTAAGAGGCGTGGTCACACCTGCCGACGCTATGCCGTTTCGGGATGATGAGTTTGATCTTGTCGTTAGTCAGTACGGCTTTGAATATGGGGATTTCACCAAAGTCATTCCTGAAATATCCAGGATCGTTAGAAATGGCGGTACATTTGTGTCGTTGTCTCATGATACGGTTGGTGCCATCCATCAGGAAGTGTCCGCTCAGATCGTCGAAATGAAGCAAATTCGCGACACCGGATTTGTCCCGGCCGCCAGGCTTTTATTCGCCGCGGCCATGACAGGGAAAACGGAAAAAACAAATGCAGAGATCAGTGCCGAATTCCGGGCCGCTCAAATGAAATTGTTTCCGCTCGCCCAGAAATATCGAGGCCTGTCCGAATATATTTATATGAATACCCAGTCCATGTATAACCAGCACCGCAATTATACCTTTAAGGATATTATGATCTGGTTTGACGGTATCGAAAACGATGTAGACCGGTTTCTCGGCCGGATGGAGTCAATGCATGCCTCTGCGATAAACCCGGAAAAAATGAAGAGCATGCGGGATTTGTTTGCTGCAAATAATATAGAGTTGGAACCGGAACAGTCCTTGCTGGATGCCCAGGGGGCGTCTCTCGGTTGGATTTTAAAAGGGACGAAATCCGGTTAATCAACCAGATTTTGCAAATCTTCCGCCAGCCTCGGCGTAGTCTTGGGTTCCAATATTATAGACATGATCAGACTCTAACGTTTCTGTTAGCCCGTACATTTTATCACTGCCCGTCATAAAGTCATAAATCGGCGCAAAATCCTGCTGTGTCACTTCGAATAATTCTTCGAACGAATTAATAACAAAATAGACCTGCTGAAAATCATCGATCCGGTAGTCGGTCTGCATGACCCGTTCCAGATCAAAGTGAATGCGATTAGGCGAGGCGTCGTCCACGCTAAAAACGCTCTCAGTCCGGGATGAGACAATGCCGGCCCCATAAATTTGAAAGTCTTCGCCGCTGCGCATCAATCCAAACTCTACCGTATACCAATACAGGCGGGCCAGATTTTTAAGGCAATCCCATTTGAGCGCGCGAATCCCGCCTTTGCCATAGGCTTCCATATAATTAGCAAAAACAGGCTGGGTCAAAAGCGGAACGTGGCCAAAGACATCATGAAAGATATCCGGCTCTTGCAGATAGTCCATTTGATCGCGCGAGCGAATAAATCGCCCCGCTGGAAACCGTCGATTTGCGAGATGGTCAAAAAAGATATCGTCGGGAATAAGGTGGGGCACCGAGATGACTTCCCACCCTGTCAAATCCATGAGTTTTTCATTGACCTTTACAAAATCCGGAATGCCGCCCTCATTAAGATTGAGCGCGCTCAAGCCTTCATAAAACTCTGGAACCGCCCGATTTTTCAGGACCTTGATTTGACGTTCATAAAGAGTACGCCAAACGGCGTGTTCGTCGTCTGTGTACTTCGCCCATCGCTGCTCGATCTGAAAGTCCGGCGCGGGTGTTTGTTCGGCGATGACAGGATCATTAATGCCCATGAGTCCATTCCTGCTGATTTACGCCCCAACTATCATGGTTTCGTAAAAAAATATTACCATGTTCGCGCGTTACGCAGGATAATTGCCCCTTTAAAAGGGGGGCGATTGCCACCCCGTGCAAGCTCTTTCTATGGCAGGTCTTTTTTGTCTTTCCCAAACAGCTGATCCAGCCCTTTTTCCAGGATTGTCTCTTCTAGGCTTTTATCCTCTTCGGTTGGAGTGTCCTCTGGGGTCGGTTCGCTGCCTTCTGGTTTGGCCTGATCCTCTGGAACTGTTTCAGGATCGACTGGCGTGGTCGTTTCGGTGACCTCACTATTCTCGGCATCGGTCGGCGGCGGAGGTGTTTCTACGGGTACTTCAGGGACTGGGCTGCCTGGATCTTCGAAAGGTTCGGGTTCTGGCGCCGTTGGCGGGTTTTCACTTTCCGGAATGCCTAAGAGGTCTCCGAGGACATTTCCGACGCCGCTACCAACCCGCTGTTGAATTTCTTCTTGCGCTTTGATCTTGGCTTTCTCCACGGCTATTTTTTTGAGAAAATCGTAGTCTGGTCCGGACGATATCTGTCCCCAAGGCCCCTTGAACCGGATAGGAACGCCGAAGCGTCCGATGTCGCCCGCATCCGTGCCTGTCAGCCGCGGTCTAAGCCCAAAGTCGACCTTCTGATGACCAATGTCAAACCGACCAGACCCGCTGGCCAATACGCCCAAGGCCTTCAGATTTAGAGAGTCGATAGATATGACCCCATCTTTGATTTTGAATTTCCCGACCATATCGTCAAATTTCGTCGCATATTTATCTCCGATGCCAGAAGGCAAAACGCGCTGTGTTAATGTCTCATCTATGCCGTTCAGGAGCTGTGACAGATCGATCCCTTTGATGACGCCGCCAACAACCTTAAAATCGCCGTACCCATTCAGTGATCGCATGATTTCTGCCTGGCTGCGTCCTTCGCCCGTGAGTTCCAGCAAAGTATGTCCTTGACCTTCCAGCTTTGTAAAATTGGCCAGTGAACCCAGGAAGCGGTTGGAGCGAATATCCTCCAGCGTGACAGCCAGTTTGACCTTGGGAATTTGACCCGACGCATCCAGCGTTGCGGTCATTACGCCCAAGCCGCCATAGAGATTTATCTCAGGTAGTCGAGCGGTCATTACGCCGTTTGTGACGGTGGTATTAAGATCGGTTTGTCCGAAAGTCAGCGGGCCAAATATAACCTCAGGTGTTTTGATCAGGTAATTGCCATCCATAAGCTTGAGCGCAGAAAGGTTGAAAGGTATTTCGCTCCATGGCTGGATACCTTGGCCTTGATTGCGCGCCATATAGGCCGCCGTGTAGGGACGAAAGTCCATTTGGCCCATATCCAATGTGCCGTTGAGCATTGGCTTGGCTCGCGTCAGATCAAGAATGAAGTCACCCGCTCCGGACATCGCATCCATGGATAGACCCGCACTTGAAAACTTTAGTTCCGCGGGATTACCAGTTACGCGCCCGTTGAGTTCTATCCGCTCATAAATGTCTCCGGCATTTGTGCTAGGCGGGAGTTCGACGCCCGTTGTGCTGCGTGTCAGAGTCCGCGCGGAAGGGATATCGGCTTTCAGGTCCCCGTCCAATTGAAAGCCGTCATCAAAGATGGCGCCGCCATCAAAACGACCATTTAGTTCGCCGTCAGATAGGTCGATGACGAGAGATTTCATCGCGACCTTTCCGCTCTCGCTCTGAAATTCACCTGTCGTATTGATGCGCCCGATTGATTGCGCATAAGGCAATTCCATTCCTGTCACCTGAGAAAGCAATTCCAGGTTGGGGACATTGCCATCAAACCTCCCGAGAAGAGAAATTCCGCTTTCCTCGTAAGTCAGCCCGCCATTATATTGTCCATTTAAATGACCTTCTGCGAGTTTTAGATCCAAGTTCTGGATTTGTATCTTGTCTGGAGAGCCGGAAATTTTACCTTTTACGTCCATTCGCCCGAGAGCGGATAGGTATGGGGAGTTGTTCCCGAGGAGATCGGCTGTGCCTTTGGGATCAGACACCAAACCATCAAATTCTCCGTCCAGTGTTATGCTTCCATCTGTAATTTTTACGGCGCCCTGATATTGTCCGCTTAGAAATGCGCTAATGGTGTCCGCTTGATCAAAAACAAGTTCAGTGGTGGAGCCATCATAATCTAATGACCCTGAGACATTGGTTTGCCCAAGAAGACCGAGTTGCGCGTTCTCTACGTCAAACTTACGGGCCAATTTTGGCAAGGATTCTATGGATGATTCAAACCGGCCATTGATTTTCCGGCTTGCTCCAAACTGACCGTTGCCTTTGAAGTCCACATCCAGCCCACGCCCTTTGAGGGTTGCGTCAACATCCTCGGCGATGATGGTTTCGCCGTCCGTTTTTAAAGCCGTTTTCATTTGCAAGGATGAAATTGCGTCGCCGCCGGGCATTTCAATTTTGAATGCTTTCATTACATTTTGCAGGTCACCTATCTCTAATTCGAGATTGCCCGATGCAGAGAGTTTTTCACCGATACTAGCATCACCTGTAAACTTGGACTGAAGCTTGGGTCCATTCAACGCAATGAGGGCTTTGCTCGCTTTTACGGCCTGGCCTTCATACTCATAGTGACCCTCAAACGAGATTGATTTTGTGATGTCCAGCCATGTAAAGTTCTCAGGTAGAAATCTGGCAAGGGGTGTCAGTTCTTCTAGCATTCCGCTCATGTCTAGGGCGAAGTGAAGATCGGAACTTTCGGTAAAAAACCCTTGGGCTGAAACTTTACCTAGGCCCGTGGATAATTCGAGATCCAACGGTGTTTTTTGCCCCAGGAGAAAACTGCGCGGGGTCTCCAGCTCTAATTCTATATCCGCTGGGATTCCGTCGAAGATTACATCGCCTTGTATACTCAGCGGGTTTGCCAGAGATTTCATTGTCAGGGCGATATTTACACGCTTGAGATTGTGGGCTCTATTTTTTGTCAGGTCGGCATAGGTGATTTCGCCATTTTGAACCCGGAAGGTTCCTATGGACGCCTCGATATCGGCGTAGCGACCGTCTCGCTGAAAGGGGCCTTTGTCGGGACCGGGGCTTTCCGTTCCTTCGCCCAGTAACCAGTTCATTTTTCCGTCTGCACGTTTTTCCAAAGAGATTATGGGTTGATTGAGGTCGAATGAGACAACTTCCACTCGTTTAGAAAGCAAAGGTATGAGTTTGATGCGGGTGCTAAGGGACTCCATTTGGACAAAGTTCTCCGCTGAAAAACCGTTTGGGTTTTCTATGGAGACATTGTCCATTTTGACCCTCAAACTTGGCAATGGAGAGATTTTGACATCGCCGTCAATGTTCACGGCCCGACCAATGCGCGATGATAACTGGTCCTGAATGGTCGTTTTATATACTGACGATGGGATCAAAAACGGGACAATGACAGCCGTCAGAATCAATAGAACAAGGATGACAAAAATGCCGATAACAACTTTGCGCATGGCTTGGCTTCCTTATATTTCTGTTCTCATGCCCTGCAATACCATAGCAAACATCAGGAATCACAGTTATTTGACTGTAATGTACAGGTGAACACTGCACTCAGCCCCTGTTCATTTTTATCGTTTAATTCTATACTCCCTTTAGCGGAAAAAGGAGAACGCCATGTTGTGTAACCACGGCCATCATCATGAAAATTGTGATCATGTAGATAAAGACACGCAAGAAATGCTCAATCGCCGCCTTATGGTGCAGGCGCTTGCGGCAGGCGGCGCGCTGTCATTAGCGGCTCCGGCTTTGTCTGGATGTGCAACAAACCCTGAAACGGGTTCAAAACAGTTTTTGCTCGTTGGTGATAGTCAGCTCAGCCAAATGGCTGCGTCTAGCTGGAGTGAGGCCAAGGCCAAACTGCCAACGTCAAGAGATCCACGCTATCTCCGCAGATTACAAAATATTGGCTCCCGCGTTTCGCGAGGCGCTAACAAAAGCGACGAGGCCTGGGACTATGCGGTTTTCGAAAAGGACTCAAAAAACGCTTTTGTCCTGCCAGGTAACCGCGTTGGCTTTTACAAAGGCATGATGGATTTTGCCGATAATGACGACCAGATCGCCGCCGTAATGGGCCACGAAGTCGGTCACGTTACAGGTAAGCATGCAGCTGAACGCGTTAGCCAGCAAATGGGCGGTCAGCTCGTTGTGGCCGGCGGTACTGCGGTTGCCGGAAGTCAGTTGCAGAAAAAATGTAAAACACAAGCTATGAACCGAGTTGGCGGACGGACCCGTGAACAAGTTTCAAGGCAGGAACTTTACGGTATCCAGCGTGAATACCAGAAATGTATGCAGGGCGCTCAATATAATACACGCTTGCTGAGCGCGGCGCTTGGAATGGGGTATTCCCTGGGCGTTGTATTGCCGTTTTCCCGCAAACATGAATTGCAGTCCGATCGCCTAGGCGCAAAGTATATGCACAAAGCCGGATATAATCCTTATGAGGCCGTGCGTCTCTGGGAGAAAATGGCGGCGTCCAGCACCCGGAAAACGCCTGAGTTTATGTCCACCCACCCAAGCCCGGCTCGCCGAGCCCGTGAGCTGGATGCTTATATCCGTTTTCAGGAAAAATTGGGTAGCCAAGGTTGGGAAAATATTAAGCTGCCAGACGACGCTTAAATCTCTTACATTATAGTCTTGAAGATGCGCGCGGCTTCGGTTAGAAGCGGCGCGCTCATCATATGTGGGCCGCCTTAGCTCAGTTGGTTAGAGCGCCGGTTTGTGGAACCGGAGGTCCTTGGTTCGAGACCAAGAGGCGGTACCATTTATCTATAAGTTTATGACGGTCCTGAAATCTGGAATTGTTAGCCCGTCATCTTCGTCGTCAGACTCGGCTTCCTTGATTTCTACAATATATTTGAGATTTATTTTGGAAAGCTTTTTGGTGCGCTCACGCTCAAGCCGAGCCAAAATTGCCCGGTTTTCAATCATTCTATCTTGATTTTCTAGCGATTCCATTCGTCCCCCAAGGCGGAAACCATATCCGTCACTATATGAACTGAAAATTAATTTACCAAGAACAGTTTCTTAAGTGACCGTTTACCCTATCTGTTTATCCTTCCTTGATGGAGGTAAGTGATGGGCGAACTGGCTCTCGAACATCTTAGCGAAGAGGATATTCGCGTTTTGGTCCGGCATCCTGATCCGGAAAAGCGCGCGAATGCCGCGCAACGCATATGCCACATCGTTCGGAAATCCATTCTCTCTGATGCGGAAACCCGCTTGGCGACCGATCTTCTCAAATTTATGGCAAAGGATGCCGTGGAGATGGTCAGGCGCGCTTTAGCGGTTACCTTACGGAATTCTGCGGATCTCCCCAGAGCCGTCGCATTACAGCTGATCGCTGATGTCGATAATATTGCGGTTCCGATTATAGAAAATTCCCCCGTCTTGACCGATGAAGATTTAATCGAGGTCTTAAAGTCAGACGCCGCCGCCAAAATAATAGCGGTTGCCCGACGTCCCAAAGTCTCTGGTAATCTGGTTAAAGCGATTGTGAGATATGGTGACAGTAAAGCTGTGGCCACTGTCGCGGCTAATGACGGCGCTCTGATCGATGAGGAAATTGCGGAAGATATTCTCGATTTTTACTATGACGATGATTTGATCAAGGAAGCCATGATCTCAAGGGCAGACCTACCCAATTCAGTCATGGAGAAACTTATTACTTTGGCGTCGGAAGAGGCGGCTGTCGTCTTGAACAAACGACATAATATTCCCGGTCAACAAGCCGCCGATATCGCTGGAAGGGCGCGGGAGCGAGCAAGTCTAGAGCTGATACATGAAGATCAGACGGATCGCGAAATTCGTGAATTCAGCCTGCATATGGCGCAAATGGGCCGCCTGTCGCCATCCTTTCTCATTCGGGCGATTGGTCTTGGACGCATGTCTGTGGTCAAACATAGCCTAGCCGTTCTGGCAGGTATATCCTCAAACAAAGCCGGGTTGATGATGTATGATACCGGACCATTTGGCCTGACATCCTTGTGTAAACAGGCGGGATTAGACGATTTGAGTGTCAGGATCGTCTTTGCGGGATGTGCAATTTATCGTGATCTCGAAATCTCCGGGATTGAATATGACGAAGACTATTTCCAGACATTAATGCTGGAGCGTACACTAACACTGCCGTTCGATATTCCTGATCCGGATAAAGAGTGGTTGATGGAGCGCCTTGATGCAAAGGACAATCGGGCCGCCTAATGGCTCTATGTCGCGAATTGCTCTCTTAGAATTTTCTCGTCTAGAGCCTGATCTTCATTGAACAATAGTGTAATCGCCGTCGTTTCGTCGCGCGAAATACTCACATGGGTGACATTGCGTATTTCACGATCATCGGCGGTCGCGCTCAAAGGACGTTTTTTCGGATCTAGGTTCTCAAAAGAAACCTGTGCCTGGGATTTCAGCAAGGCCCCTCGCCAACGCCTAGGCCGAAAGGCACTAATAGGTGTAAGGGCCAGAATTTCGCTGCCTAGCGGTAAAACCGGTCCATGGGCGGAGAGATTATAAGCCGTTGAACCGGCCGGGGTGGCTAACAAAATCCCATCTGCAATCAGACGATCCAACCGCACACGCCCATCGACCGAAATTTTGATATGGGCGGCCTGCCGGGTTTGGCGAAAAACAGACACTTCGTTGAAGGCCAGCTCTTCGAAGACTCCACCGGGAGCTTTTGCCACCATTTTCAAAGGTGACACTGTGGCGTCTTTCGCTTTTTCAATGAGGCGAAGTAAATCATCTTCCTGATATTCATTCATCAAGAAACCGATCGTGCCTTTGTTCATACCGTAGACGGGGAGTCCTCTTATGAGCAAAGTACGATAACGGCGCAGGGTTTCGAGCATGAACCCGTCGCCGCCAAGCGCCACGATCACATCGGCATCAGCGGCGTCGCAATTGCCATATTGGGCGACCAGAGCCTTTAACGAGTCCTTGGCTTCCTTTCGCTCACTGGCGAGGAATGAGATTTTCTCTATTTTTCGCGTTTTATCTGGCAAAACAGCCTCCGTCAGCAAGCTATGTGGCGTGCCGACAGTAAATTGTCAAAAAATTCAGTTACTCTGATGCTTGTTCACGCATGTATTCCAGCAACAAGGCAATCTTTTCGTCGTCTTTAATGCCGGCAAAGCTCATCGTATTTCCAGGCATAAACTTGGCGGGTGCCTGGATGTAAGCGGCCAGATTTTCATCCGTCCAACTGATGCCAGACTCTTTCATGGCTTTGGAATACCGGAAATCTTCATTAGCCCCTGCTTGAGCGCCAAAAATACCATAAAGGTTGGGGCCGATTTTATTCGCGCCGCCCTTGTTTAAGGTATGACAGGTACGGCACCTCTTATAAAGGCTGGCACCTCTATTCACCTTGGGCTTCGTGACTGTTTTCGTTGACGCATTTTCTGTCTTAGTTGCGGAATCGGCCGCTTTTTCGACAGGATTCTTGATCTGATCGGGTTTTTCACCACAGCTTGCGAGAATTGCTACGGATAAAATAGCTAAATAAAACAAAGGGTTGCGATATGCCATGGGCGACTCATTATATATCTAAAAATTCTTTTTAATACTTGATTCAGTATTTGAATAGGGGCAAGCTTGCGTCATAAGTGCCCATGGAGGGCATTTTTATAAGCGCGAGCGCGCTAGTTTTTTGGGGAGTAATCTTATGGACTTAATTCCAACATTATTTGGTCTTGCGGCAGGCGCCATTGGTGGCAACGTAGCAGGCGGCATGATGAAATCAGGCATGGGAACTATGGGTCGTAGCTTGACCGGCATCGTCGGAGGCACTGGCCTTGCAGCGTTAGCACCTATGATTCCTGGATTGGGCGGCATGTTCACCGCACCTACAGATGCTGGATTTAATGCAAAAGGCGCTGTTGCTGGTCTTGTTTCCGGTGGCGTTGGCGGCGGTATCCTGACTGGCATTCTCGGAATGTTCAATAAGGCATAGCCAAAACCAGATTTTAAATTCCTGACGCGCCCTAGCGGGGCGCGTTTTTTTGTGTCTGCGCGCAATTGACGTATGGTATGTGTCGTCTCAAGTTTTTAGAGAAGCGGTGAGTTCGTTAATGGAGCTAATATGAGCTACGCTGCACCTGTTAATGCCAAGAAATTCCTTCTAAATCATGCCGTGGAATTAGATCAAATTCTGGCACTTCCTGCTTTTGCCAATGTCAATGAAGAGCTGGTGACAGATATTATGGCAGGCGCGGCGTCTTTTGCCGAAGATATTTTAGCGCCCATCAACCGCGAGGGTGATCTAAAGCCCGCATATCTGGATGGCGACAATGTCATTGCGTCGCCTGGTTTTAAGTCTGCTTATGCGGATTTCGTTGAAGCCGGGTGGTTGAGCCTTGGGGCTGCAGAGGACATAGGCGGGGCGGGATTGCCGGCTGTCGTAAGCGTTGCGGTCAATGAAATGATCTATGCTTCCAATATGGCCTTTGGGCTTTGTCCGATGCTGACATCCAGCGCGGCCAAAGCTATTGCCGCTCATGCGTCGGATGATCTGCGCGCGACCTATCTGCCGAAAATGGTGGACGGAACATGGAGCGGTGCCATGGATTTGACGGAACCCCAAGCTGGATCGGATCTGGGCCCGGTTCGCACGAAAGCCGTGCCCAACTCCGATGGAAGTTTTTCGATTTCCGGCCAAAAGATCTATATCACCTGGGGTGATCATGACTGCGCGGAAAATATTATCCATTTGGTCTTGGCCAGATTGCCAGACGCCCCGGCGGGGTCCAAAGGAATATCATTATTTCTTTGTCCGAAATTCCTCGTAAATGAAGACGGCAGTTTGGGTGAACGAAATCAATTTAAGGCCATTAGTCTAGAACATAAAATCGGTATTCACGGTAGCCCAACTTGTGTGATGGAATTTGCTGGCGCAAAAGGATGGCTAATCGGCGAGGCTAACCGTGGTCTTGCGTGTATGTTTACGATGATGAATGAGGCCCGCCTTTTCGTAGGTGTGCAAGGCGTGGCGATCGGAGAGCGCGCTTACCAAGGCGCTTTGGCATTTTCGAAGGACCGGGTACAGGGGCGGGTCCCAAATGGGGAACCGGGCGATCCCATTATTGGCCACCCGGATGTCCGGCGTATGCTTTTAGATTCCAAAGTGCGTTTATTAGGCGCGCGAGCCATCTGTATGGCGACCGCCGCGGCCTATGATATGTCCATGGGTTCGCCAGATGAAGAGAGCCGCAAATTCTGGCATGTACGGGAGGCATTGTTGACTCCGATCGCCAAAGCTTATGGGTCCGATATTGGGGTTGAGATAGCCTCGCAGTCCATTCAAGTATTTGGCGGCATGGGATATGTTGAGGAAACAGGAGCGGCCCAACATTACCGCGACGCGCGCATCGCGCCTATCTATGAAGGGACCAATGGCATTCAAGCTATGGATCTCACCGGCCGAAAACTACGCCGAGATGGCGGCGAGGGGATGAAGACGCTCATGGCGGAGCTCGCAAAAGTTGAGACTTTGGCCGGGGCGCACGACGCGGGATTAGCCAAGTCCTTATCAGAAGGATTGAAAAACTTGGAAACTGCGACCCATATTATCCTGGGCGCAGATGAAATGGACGTGTTAGCCGTTGCGACGAATTATTTACGCCTCGCAGGGCACGTAATTTCCGGTGCTTTACTCATAAAGGCGGCCTGCCGCGGAACCGAAGCCGGTGATGGTCATGCTACGCAAATGATGTCTTTGGCCCGGTATCATGCACAAGTTGTTTTGCCGGAATCCGGGGCGCATCTTGACTTTATCAAGGCTGGATCCGCGACGCTTTACGACTTCCCACAAGCTAGTCTGGCTGATCTCTGATTTTCACTTATAATCAGAGATTAAAGCGCCTATAGTCCCGGGTGAAACGTAATGGGTGAAAGACCATGTCAGCTCAAAATCAAATGCGCCGGAAAACGGCCCCTGAAATTACCGCCCGAAAAGGTCAAGAGCCCATTGTTTGTCTCACGGCCTATGATGCGCCGACGGCTGAAATATTAGATGAGTATTGTGACCTGATTCTGGTTGGCGACAGTGTCGGAATGGTTGTCCACGGTCTGACGACAACAGTCGGCGTAACTTTGGATATGATGATCCTGCATGGTCAGGCTGTCATGCGGGGGTCGAAATCCGCGCTCGTTGTTGTCGATCTCCCGTTCGGATATTACGAGGATAGTCCGGAGCGGGCTTTTAACAGCGCGGCGCGCGTGATGCGAGAAACAGGCTGTCAGGCCATTAAAATTGAAAGCGGAACTTACGCGGCCGAAACGATTGCTTATCTGGTGGAGCGGGGAATACCCGTTATGAGTCATGTCGGTCTACGGCCCCAATCTATGAATGTCTTGGGCGGTTTCAGAGCCAGAGGCCGAAATCCCAAAGTCGCAGAAGAAATCGTGGAAAATGCAAAAGCGGCTGCGGATGCTGGGTCTTTTGCCGTTGTCGTCGAAGGCGTATCAGCGGAATTGGCTGACAAAGTAACCAAGGCCGTATCAATTCCAACAATCGGCATTGGCGCCTCAGCAGGGTGCGATGGTCAGATATTGGTCACACCGGATATGCTGGGTATGTTCACCCGCGTGCCTAAATTTGTGAAGAAATATTCGGACATGCAGTCAATAATCCGCGACTCAGTGGAGAATTACGCAAACGAGGTTAAGAACCGGTCATTTCCGGGCCCCGACAACACATATAAGTTTAGCTGATTAATTGCGCATTCTTACCGTTTCGTCATGCCGTTTGGTGTTGCGATTATATAAAAGGGCGGATAGTTTGCGCCGCAAGATAACCGAGTCTCCGGTCAAAAAAATTAAGGAATAAACGTGGTCGATTTTATCAGTGAAGTTCAGGAAGAACTTCGTAAAGACGATTACAATCTCTGGCTCAAAAAATATGGGCCCTATCTGGCTGCGCTCATTGTTTTGATTGTTGCCGGAACGGCATTGTTCCAGTGGCGCGAATATAGAGCTGAGCAAGTGTCCGAAAGTACATCCTACGACTATATTGAAGTGGTTGACTCTATTGGCGATGACAAGACCGGCGCTGTCGCAAAATTTACAACTCTATCGCAAAATGCGCCGGACGGTTATGCTGGGATATCACTTCTACGCGCGGCGGAGCTGGAGCTTGAAAACGGTAATAAGGAAAAGGCTGTGGCCTTTTTCGACGATGCGGCGACGAAGTTTTCAAAAAAGCGCCATATCCAACTGGCCCAACTAAAAGCCGGATATATCCTTGCAGGTCTCGGAAAGTTTGAAGATGTCAAATCTCGGATCGAGCCTCTGACTCAAAAGGACGAACCCTACCAGTATCTGGCAAGGGAGTTGATGGCTTATGCGGCGCAAGAAACAAATGATCTTAAAACGGCCAGAATGCATCTGTCCTACATCGAGACCAGTCCGGGCGCCCCGGAGTCGATCGTCAGACGGGCCAAACAAAATCTGCTTATACTCAACACTTCCGCCTCGGACGCGACGACCGCGCCCACGGAAACAGAAATGACCTCGCCAGCTGAACCCGGCGATGACACTGAATCGGCGCCTACGGAGACCGAAGAAAATGAATAAATCTTTGAAACACATATTGGTGCCGACGCTTGGCCTGCTGATGCTGTCGGGCTGCTCAACGATTGGAAGTGTCGCGGACGCCATCAACCCATTTGATGAAACCGCAGCGCAGAAGCTTAAAAAACAGGGTGACGTTGCTGGGAAAGAACAACGAATTTCTCTTTTGACGGCTGAAGAGTCCTTGCAGCCATCGGAAGAGATTACGCCAGCGGATATTGCGTTGCCGCAAACCTATGTGAATGCCGACTGGCCGCAGCCCGGTGGTAATGCCGTCCATGCTATGCAGCGGCCTACAACGGATGGTCAATTGACCCGGCTTTGGACTCGTGATGTGGGCGATGGTTCGTCGCGCAAAGGACGGATCGTAGCTTCGCCGGTTGTCGCAGGCGGCAAAATTTTTGTGATGGACGGTAAAAACCGAGTCACGGCCTACGATGCTAATTCAGGGGCGCGAGTTTGGTCCCATGTGGTGCGTGTTGAAGCCGCGGGCCGAACCCGTGAAGGCCGAGCTAATCTGTTTGAGCGCGTAACCAATCCATTTGGCGATGGCGGTGGTGATGACCGAGAATCTGTCGGGGGCGGGATCGCGGCGGCTGATGGCAAAATTTTCGTTACATCTGGATTAGGGGCAGTAGAAGCATTAGACGCCCAAACCGGTCAATCGGTCTGGAAAAAGCGCCTCACAACACCCTTACATTCTGCGCCGACCGTATCAAATGGTCGCCTGTTCGCAGTCTCTGACGACAATGAATTGTTTGCAATTAATTCCGCAACAGGTGAGGTTTTATGGACTTATCAGGGCATTGTCGAAAGCGCCCGTATGTTAACAGCGCCCAGCCCGGCCGTCTTTGAGGACGTTGTCATCGCGCCGTTTGCCTCAGGTGAACTTGTAGCGTTAAGAGTGCAAAACGGGGTTGTACTCTGGCAAGATGCTCTATCGTCTTCGGGTCAACTGACACCTCTTTCCAGTCTTAATGATATTGCATCCGGACCCGTCATTGCAGACGGTTATGTCATCGCGACGGCTCAGTCCGGGGTCATTAGTGCTTTTGACCTTAGAAATGGACAGCGTGTCTGGACCCAGCCTGCAGGGTCATTGGGATATCCGTGGGTTGCTGGTGATTTTGTTTATACGGTGACAACGGGCGGCGAAGTCGCCTGTATGTCCAAGACAAGCGGGGCTGTTGTCTGGACGCAACAATTACGCGCTTTCAAGAATGAGAAGAAGCGTAAAGAGCGTATTGCTTGGGCGGGCCCAATTCTGATTGGGAATTCTCTATTGACGGTGTCGTCCCGAGGAGAAGCTGTTGAGCTTAATCCTTATACGGGTGAGGTCTTCCGGAAGTTTAAGTTGGGCGATCCGGTCTTTGTCTCGCCGATTGTTGCCAACCAGACCGTTTATGTCCTGAATGACAAAGCCAAACTGATCGCATTGCGCTAATGCTATGGGCGAAGGGGACGTAACAGAACTACCGCCGGAAGAGGCGGAAGACCTTGGGCCGCGTCCGGCGAAAGTTGCCATTATCGGTCGCCCTAATGTGGGGAAGTCAACGCTTTTCAATCGAATGGCCGGAAAAAAGCTTGCCATTGTCAATGATACACCAGGCGTAACGAGAGACCGGCGCGAAACTTCGGGTCGTTTACGCGGGCGTTCATTGCTATTGATGGACACAGCCGGGTTTGAAAACGCCAAGGGTGAGAAGCTGGAAGCAAAAATGCGGGCGCAAACAGAGGCGGCCGTTATGGACGCTGATATCTGCCTGTTTGTCTATGACGCGCGCATCGGCGTGACGCCCCTGGACCGCATTTTTGCGGATTTCGTAAGAAAGTCTGGCAAGCCCACAGTGCTGGTGGCCAATAAATGCGAGTCTCGGGCCGCCGATGATGGGGTGAACGAAGGCTACGCGCTGGGACTGGGTGATCCCATCGAAGTTGCCGCCGAGCATAATATCGGGATGGTTGATCTGGATGACGCCATGGAAATGGCGTTGCGGGATGTGGACCTGTCACCGGTTATAGATGAGATTGATCGTTCCGACGCGCCGGTCCGCATTGCCATTGTCGGTCGTCCTAATGCAGGAAAATCAACGTTGATCAACACTTTAATCGGCGAAAATCGTCTTTTGACGGGGCCCGAGGCCGGCGTTACGCGTGATGCGATTACAATTGACTATATGTGGGCGGGACGGCGGGTTCTGTTTCACGATACGGCCGGTATGCGGAAGAAAGCCAAAGTTCAAGAGACTTTGGAAAAACTTTCAGTCGCTGAGACATTGCGGGCTATTAAGTTTGCTCAGGTTGTCATTTTGCTCATGGATGCGGGCAGACCGTTTGACAAACAGGACATGCAAATCGCGTCGCTTTGCGAACGAGAGGGCCGGGCCATGGTTATTGGCGTCACCAAATGGGATCTGGTAGAGAACAAATCCGAAATGGCCAAAGCCTTACGAGAACAGGCCGCGCGATTGTTGCCTCAGCTTAAGGGTGTTTCAGTGGTCATGTTTTCAGGCCTAACCGGTAAAAGTGTCGACCGGCTATTACCCGCCATCGAGCGCGTCCATATCGATTGGAGCGCCAAGGTTAAAACATCTGAACTGAATGAGTGGTTAAAGGAAAAAATTCAGAGACATCCGCCGCCTGCGGTCAATGGCCGGCGTATTAAGCCAAAATATATATCGCAAACAAAAACCCGCCCGCCTACATTTATCTTAAAATGCTCGCGAGCGGACCGCCTGCCGGATAGTTACAGGCGCTATCTCATTAATGGCCTTCGCGAGGACTTTGATTTACCGGGAACACCTATTCGGCTTTTCGTAAGGGGCGGAACAAATCCGTATGATAACAAAGGGGATTAGTGTGAAACATTTGAAATTAATTGGGGCAAGCTTGCTCATCATTGGGTTTGCGGGCTGTAAAGATGGCACCAGTGCCAGCTCCGACAATTCTGCCCAAGCGGTCAAAATATCCGAAATCAATCAAAGCCCAGATAAGGCTGACAAGTTCACCTATGCCAATTATGGCGACGTTCGAATGACCCATCTGGATCTCAATCTAGATGTCAATTTTGACCGCAAAGTCCTAGACGGTATAGCCACGATTGATTTTGACCGAACTGACAAGACTGCGTCAGAACTTGTTCTGGATACCCGAAAGCTGAAAATTGAGTCGGTCGAAGTTTTTGATGGAACCGACTGGACGAAAAGTAGTTACGGTCTTTCTTCTGAAGATGATCTATTGGGCCAGGCCCTGACAATTCCTTTATCGTCATCCACCGAAAAAGTCCGGATCGATTACGAAACCAGTCCCGAAGCCGAGGGTTTGCAGTGGCTTTCTCCGGATCAAACAGCCGGCAAAGAGCACCCCTATATGTTCTCGCAAGGTCAGCCTATTCACGCGCGGACCATGGCCCCGGTCCAAGATACGCCGGCCGTTCGCATTACCTATAGCGCAACCCTGCGCACACCGCCTGAACTGATCGCCTTGATGAGTGCTGACCAGGACCCAAATACCCCGAGAGACGGCGAATATAGTTTTGATATGCCCCAACCAATTCCGGCCTATTTGCTGGCATTTGCCGTTGGCGACATCGATTTCAAAGCCATAAATGATCATATCGGTGTCTATTCCGAAAGCTATATTCTGGAGGCTTCGGCTGAAGAGTTTTCGGAAACCCCGCAAATGGAAGTAGCGAATGCTGAGCTATATGGTCCTTATCGCTGGGGGCGATATGATTTGATCGTACTTCCACCGAGTTTTCCGTTCGGCGGAATGGAAAATCCAAGATTGTCATTTTTGACTCCGACTCTGGTCGCAGGCGATAAAAGTTTGACCAATGTGGTTGCCCATGAACTTGCGCATAGCTGGTCTGGGAATTTGGTGACAAATGCGACGTGGCGGGACGCCTGGCTCAATGAAGGTTTTACGTCTTATGTCGAGAACCGGGTCATGGAAAAGCTATATGGCGAACGCCGCGCGGTTATGGAACAGGCTTTGGATATGGAAGGTCTCAAACGGGATTTGGGTGAAGCCTCCCGTCCAGAGCTGACTCATTTGAAAATGCCCGAGAATATCTCTCATCCCGATGATGCCTTTACATTAGTGTCTTACATCAAGGGGGCTAATTTCCTGTTTTTCCTAGAAGACCGTTTTGGACGTGAACATTTTGATCCGTTCCTGAAAGACTATTTCGATACCTATGCCTTTAAGAGTGTTACAACCGAAGACTTCTTGAATTACATGAATGATAATCTTCGCAATCGTTTTCCCGATGCCGTAACCGATGCTGAAATCAATGCCTGGGTGTATGGTCCCGGTTTGCCGGACACAGCCAGGGATCCCAAATCCGATGCCTTTGATCAGGTCTCAAAAATTCAGGGTGATTGGATTAGCGGTAAGCTGGCCGCGGCCGATATAAATACGTCTGAATGGTCAACCCATGAATGGCTGCATTTTCTCAACTCCATGCCAGACGGATTGTCCGGGCCTCAAATGAACGAACTGGACGCAGCGTTTAACTTTACGGGAACGTCCAACGCTGAAACTGCCTATGCGTGGTATATGCAGGCCATAAAGAATAATTATGAGCCGGCCAATCCGGCCATCAAGGATTTTCTTATGACGGTAGGTCGGGGGAAATTTATTTATCGTCTCTACGGGGCGCTGAATGACAATGGCAAAGCGGATTGGGCTAAGGACATCTATGCTTCGGCGCGATCAGGCTATCATCCAATAGCGCAAAGACGCATTGATGCGATTTTAAACTAATGACCCGGGCTATCGTATTGCTTGACGGAGGCGTGGGACAAGAGATTGTCAAACGTTCGGGGGACACAGCTACACCCCTTTGGTCCACGCGCGTTATGCTGGATGATCCGGATCTGGTTTGCGGTGTCCATGAGGATTTTATCCGCGCCGGAGCGACGGTTATTACCCTTAATAATTATACGGCGACCCGGCAACGACTGGGACGGGATGCAGATGTTAGCCTCTTGAAACCCATTCATGACGCTGCGATCAATATTGCGCATCGTGCCAAGGAAAATGCCGGACAAAAAAACGTCAAAATAGCCGGGTGTTTACCGCCTCTTGTGGCCAGCTATAAACCAGGTCTGTCCCCATGCGGAGAAGAATGCTTCGAGAGTTTCCTGGAATTGGTGGCTCTGCAAAAACAAGGTGTTGAGCACTTTATGGTGGAGACAGCCGCGAATATCCTGGAAGGGGTCGCGGCAACGCGCGCGGTCACCGATGCAGGTTTGCCGTGTTGGACGAGTTTTACGCTTGATGATGACAACCCCCAACTTTTACGATCCGGCGAAAAACTGGAAGAGGCCTGCGAGAAGGTCATCGAAGCCGGCGCGGATGCTATCATGGTCAACTGCTCCATGCCGGAAACCATTGAGGCCGTACTTCCTATTTTGACTAATCTGCCTGTACCGGCCGGGGCCTATGCCAATGGGTTTACTTCGATTGCTGCGCTAGATGCCGGGGGTACAGTCGAATCGTTGAGCGCAAGAACGGATCTCGGACCGCAAGCTTACGCGCAGTGGGGACTTCGCTGTGTCGATGCGGGCTTACAAATAATTGGTGGTTGCTGCGAGACGGGGCCCGATCATATTGCGGCGCTTAAATCTGTACTGGAAAACAGCGGCTACAGCATAACCTCAGATATCTAGAAAGCGTGTGACGCCATGGAGAAAATTTCAGCATATGCTGCCAAGGCGGCCGGTTCCGAATTGGAACAAATAGAATATGATCCTGGAGTGTTAGCATCGGATCAAGTTGAAATTGATGTTGTGGCCTGTGGTTTATGCCATTCAGATTTATCCATGATTGACAATGAATGGGGATTTGCTCGTTACCCGCTGGTCCCCGGACACGAAATCGTCGGACGCATTCGCAAATTAGGGGCCGGTGTCTCCCATCTAGAAGAAGGTCAGATGGTCGGCGTAGGTTGGCTGTCTCAAAGCTGCCTAACATGTGCCCAGTGTTCGCAAGGGAGTCAGCATCATTGCCGCAAGGCGCGTCCGACGATTATTGGCCGATATGGGGGATTTGCGAACCGGGTGCGAGCGCAGTCAGCCTGGGCTATACCGCTGCCAGAAGGATTAGACCCGAGATCGGCAGGGCCTTTGTTTTGCGGCGGGATAACCGTTTTTGCGCCTATGCTGGATTTTGGTCTTTTACCTATT
Source organism: uncultured Caulobacterales bacterium (assembly GCA_937924355.1). Taxonomy (GTDB): domain Bacteria; phylum Pseudomonadota; class Alphaproteobacteria; order Caulobacterales; family Maricaulaceae; genus JACOMS01. The sequence continues at coordinate 12,212 of CALDSY010000186.1, read as the reverse complement.
CACAGGGTTGCCGTGATCGGAATTGGCGGGCTAGGGCATTTGGCGCTGAAATTTGCCAAGGCGTGGGGGTGTGAGGTGACGGCCTTCACGAGCTCGGCGGACAAAACAGATGAGCTTAAAGAGCTTGGGGCGCATCATGTTGTCAATTCTCGGGACAATGACGCCATTGCGGCCCTAAAAGGCCGGTTCGATATGATCATTTCGACCGTTAATGTGAACCTGCCATGGTTTAATTATATGTCGGCATTGGCCCCTAGAGGAAAGCTTGTGCAGGTGGGGATTGTCACCGAACCCATGCCTATCCCCTCCATGTCACTCATAGCTGGACAGAAATCAGTGGGTGGATCTGATACGGGTTCTCCGGCGACAATCGCGACCATGCTGGAATTTTGCGCGCGCCACAATATCGAGCCTCAAGTGGAATACTTCGACATGTCCGATGTGAATAAGGCCATCAAACGATTGAAATCAGGCAAGGCCCGTTACCGGATTGTTTTGTCTAACTAGTAATAGACGGACCGGGCCGCCGGATCATAATCCTCTAATTCGTCCATTCGGTCTTGTTTGACCTTTTGCGCCCATAAAGGATCCTGCAGCAAGGCGCGACCAACAGCGACTAGATCAAATTCTCCGGCATCTAAACGCACCATAAGGTCATCAAGAGACCGCTTGGCAGAGCTTTCTTGTTTGACCAGCGTCGAGATAAAATCGACGGATAAACCCACGGAGCCGACGGCGATGGTGGGAAGGCCGGTGACCTTTTTAGCCCACCCTGCAAGATTCATATGGGACCCTTCGAACTCCGGTTCCCAGAAACGGCGTGTAGAGCAGTGTAAAATGTCGACTCCCGCATCAACGAATACGCCCAGAAACTGTTCGAGTTCTTTTGGCGTGTTGGCCAGGCGGCTTTCATAATTTTGTTGTTTCCATTGTGACCACCGCAAGATGATGGGAATGTCCGGTCCAACGGCCTTGCGGGTTTCTCGAATGATGTCACCGCCAAACTGGGCCCGGTCTATGAGTTCACCGCCATATTTATCTGAACGGTGATTCATCCCGTCCCAGAAAAACTGATCTACCAGATATCCATGAGCGCCATGAATCTCCACGCAGTCAAATCCAAGCTTTACCGCTTCACCGGCTGCCTTGGCATAGGCAGACACCATATCTTCAACGTCTTTGGCTGTAGGTTCGGGCAATACCTGTTTTCCCGTATGGGTTATGCCAGATGGACTATCACTTGGAGCTTCGGGATGGGGTCCGGTTCCAGGCTTACGCATCATGCCCATATGCCAGAGTTGAGGGGCGATTTTCCCGCCCGCTTTGTGAACCTCCTCGGCCACATTTTTCCAGCCCTTCAATGCCTTGGGGTCATGGAAATTGGGAATATTGGGGTCGGATGACGCTCCATCTCGATCAATGGTTGTTCCCTCAGTGATTATCAAGCCGACATCGGCCGCCGCTCTGCGCGCATAATAAGCGGCAACATCCGGACCGGGAATTCCATCTGGAGATTGCTCCCGTGTCATGGGCGCCATAACAATCCGATTGGGCAGGGCCAGGTTTTTACAGGTGAAGGGTTTGAATAAAGGTGTCGTGTCGGTCATAGTTTGTCTGATAGTTGTCTTTTCCTATTCTCTCAAGCAGGATTTCTGTATGCACTTTATTCGTTTCACGATAGTCATTTCTCTTTCTTTATTGTTCTGTGCATGTTCGACAACCCTGGCGAGCGATGTCGTGCCTGTCAGTCACTTCAAAGCCGATCGTTATTTGGGCCAATGGTATGAAATTGCGAGAATAGAAAATAGGTTCGAAAAAGGCATGACGCAGGTGACCGCCAATTATTCTAAGCGCGAAGATGGTGGCATCAAGGTCGTTAACAAGGGTTATAAAGCCGATAAGCAAAAGTGGAAAGTTGCCAATGGAAAAGCGTACTTTGTTGATGGTGAAGACAAAGGACACCTAAAGGTTTCATTCTTTGGACCTATATATGGACCCTATGTCGTTTTCGAATTGGATGACAATTACCAATATAGCTTTGTGACCAACCATAATAAAAAATATCTGTGGCTGTTATCGCGCACGCCAACAATTCCAAATCATGTGAAATCCAATTTTATGAACAAAATCAATGCGATGGACTTCGATACCGAAGACCTGATCTGGGTAGATCAATCGCCGAACTAACCGGCTGAGCGTATATCGGCAGCAATAACGGCGAGCATTAGAATTACGCCTAAAATTGCCCCAGGTATGACAATGTAATTCAACATAAGGGCACTATAGGCGATTCGGCATAAAATCCAGTTAACGATCAATGAGCGCTTTGTTAACGCGCCGTGATCTGGCTGGTGAAACAAGACGGTCAAAGAGCCTTGAACATGGTTTTTTAAAGTCTTATCTTTATATTCTGGCACTGGCAGGTGAGCTTCATGAAAGTATCGCGAAAATTTACGCGTAAGGACAAAGGGCCTTACGAAGATATTGCTTTTAAAACCGTACGCAGCGCGCTGCGCAAAGCGGACGGAACTATCATGTCAGAAACTGGTGACTTTAAAGTCCCGGAAAATTTCTCTCAGGTAGCCAGTGATATCATGGCTCGGAAATATTTTCGCCGCGCTGAGGTCCCCGCGAAAACCAAAAAGGTTGCAGAGGCCGGAATGCCAACATGGTTGCACCGCCGCGTCCCCGTTGGGCGGTCAACAGGCGGTGAAAACGATGCTCGGCAGGTGTTTGATCGATTGGCCGGTTGCTGGACCTATTGGGGGTGGAAAGGCGGCTTTTTTGATAGCGAGTCTGATGCCGCTGTATTCAATGATGAATTAAGGTATATGCTGGCCACTCAAATGGCCGCGCCGAATTCTCCGCAATGGTTCAATACCGGACTAAATTGGGCTTATGGACTTACCGGAGACGGGCAGGGGCATTTCTATGTCGATCACGAAACGGGCGATGTTCATCAATCCAAAACAGCTTTTGAACGTCCGCAGCCTCATGCGTGTTTCATCCAATCTGTCGACGATCGGTTGCTCGGTGAAAACTCAATTATGGATTTGTGGCACCGGGAAGCCAGATTGTTCAAATATGGGTCGGGAACCGGGTCCAACTTCTCAAGCCTCCGCGGTGTGGACGAGCCTTTATCAGGTGGCGGTCAATCATCCGGACTGATGAGCTTTTTGAAGGTCGGCGATGCATCTGCAGGCGCAATTAAATCCGGCGGCACAACTCGCCGCGCCGCCAAAATGGTCATCGTTGACATCGATCATCCTGATATTGAGGCCTTCATCGACTGGAAAACCGATGAGGAAGTTAAAGTCGCTGCCTTGGTTGCGGGGTCCAAAGTTATTAAAAAGCGCCTCGATAAAGTCATGGAGGCCGCGCTGAATTGTTCAGGCGCAGAGGCCGATTGTTTCGATCCTGCCAAAAACACCGCGCTAAAACGTGCCATGCAAAACGCCCGAAGGGATGGTGTTCCCGGCGGAATTATCCAGCGTGCTCTGGCGCTTGCAGCGCAAGGCATTGATTTTATCCAAATAGAGGAATTATCCACGGACTGGAACGGCGCGGCTTATGCCACAGTTGCCGGTCAAAATGCCAATAATTCGGTCCGGGTAACGGACCGTTTTCTCAAAGCTGTTGCCAATGATGAGCAATGGGATTTGGTTCGGCGGGTGGACGGTGCCATCGCGCAGAGTGTTTCGGCAAAGTCTCTTTGGGAGAAAATCGCCAAAGCGGCCTGGAGCAGTGCGGACCCTGGCGTGCAGTTCCATGACACAATTAATGCTTGGAATACTTGTCAACATTCGGGTGATATTCGCGGGTCAAACCCCTGTTCCGAATATATGTTTCTGGATGATACAGCCTGTAATTTGGCATCACTCAATCTTACGAAGTTTCTTCGTTCTGATGGACAATTTTATATCGAAGCGTTCGAACATGCATGCCGCATTTGGACAATCGTACTCGAGATTTCTGTCTTGATGGCTCAGTTCCCATCGAAAGCCATTGCGAGCCGATCTTTTGAATTTCGTACGTTAGGACTTGGGTTTGCTAATATAGGCGGGCTGCTGATGTCGAGCGGCCTAGCTTATGACAGTGTAGAAGGGCGATCTGTATGCGGCGCCATCACGGCACTTATGTCCGGAATTGCTTATAAAACCTCAGCAGAAATGGCCGCTTTTGCCGGTCCTTTCGCCAGCTATGAAAAAAACGCATCCTCCATGCAGCGGGTGATCAAAAACCATCGCCGCGCTGCTGAGAACCGTAAAACCTATGACGGGCTTTCCTACCGGCCGCGGGGTCTTGAGGCCGATCTATGTCATTTCGATGGATTGGTGTCCGCCGCTGTGAAATCCTGGCGTGATGCAGAAAAACTTGGCGCTCAATATGGGTTCAGAAATGCGCAGGTCAGCGTCATAGCCCCGACGGGAACCATTGGACTATTGATGGATTGCGATACGACCGGGATCGAGCCTGACTTCGCTCTTGTGAAATTTAAATCATTGGCCGGTGGAGGCCATTTTAAAATAATCAATCAGGCTGTGCCGTCTGCCCTAAAAGTTCTGGGATATTCACAAGAACAAATCGAAGAAATGATTGAATACGCTCTTGGGCGGGGGACATTAAAAGGATCCCCTGCTATCGGGCATAGAGCTTTGAAAGATCGCGGGTTTAGTGATCTGGAAATCGCGCTGGTTGAGGATGCACTCAAGCAAGCTTTTGATATTCGGTTTGCGTTCTCCACAAGCGTACTGGATCCAGAGTTTTGCCGAAAGGCACTTGGGCTGACAGAAGAGCAAATTAGCAAACACGCATTTGATTTATTGCCTGTGCTAGGATTTAGCGAAGATCAAATTTTGCAGGCAAACATCTATTGTACCGGCGCAATGACTTTGGAAGGCGCGCCTCACTTGAAAGATACCGATTTACCGGTGTTTGATTGCGCGACGCCATGCGGGCGTAGTGGTACGCGTTCGTTGAGCGCAAATTCCCATGTTTTAATGATGGCGGCGGCGCAACCCTTTATTTCTGGCGCTATATCCAAAACCGTCAATATGCCGTCGAAGTCCAGCATTTCAGAGTGTCGCGATATCTATGATTTGGCATGGACAGAGGGGCTGAAGTCGATTGCTATTTATCGCGATGGCTCCAAGCTTTCACAACCGTTGAATTCAGCCGTATTCGGGGATGACGATCTGGAAGCCCTTGAAGATGCCTTTGATCAATCAACGGCGCAAAAAACAGTTCAGACAACCGAACGGATTGTCGAAAAGGTTATCGAGCGCATTATCGAAAAACCCATTGAACGAGAACGCCTGCCAGATCGGCGAACCGGGTATATCCAGAAAGCGACCATTGGCGGACATAAGGTTTACCTCCACACGGGCGAATTTGAGAGCGGGCGATTAGGTGAAATTTTCATTGATATGCACAAAGAGGGCGCAGCCTTCCGGTCTTTGATGAACAATTTTGCCATCGCAATTTCAATTGGCCTTCAATATGGCGTGCCTCTGGACGAGTTTGTCGAAGCCTTTGTGTTTACGCGGTTTGAGCCGTCTGGACCTGTCGTTGGCAATGATCGGATCAAGTTCGCCAATTCTATTCTTGATTATATTTTCCGGGAACTTGGCGTCTCCTATCTGGGTTGGGATGATCTCGCCCATGTAAATCCGCACGAAGCGACGCCCGATCATATTGGCCGGGGTGAAGAAGAACGTAATCCCGGACCAGGGCAGGCCGGGGAACAGTTATTTCTGCCGGGTTACTCTAAAGGATTTAACCGGGATGTACCGGAAAAAAATGTTGTTCCATTTGTAACCCGTCCAGCCAATGAAAAAGAGCAGGACGCCCTAGACCTGGCCATCGATGAAGAAAATATAGAAATTTCTCAAGAAGAAATCAGGTCGGTCAAATCCGCCAATAAATCCAGCGCGATTTCCACGTCCAGCCAGGCGCGGTTCCGTGGATATACGGGCGACTCTTGCGATGAGTGCGGACATTTTACCCTTGTTCGAAACGGAACCTGTTTGAAATGTGACACTTGCGGGACAACAACCGGCTGTTCCTAGGGAATATCGTTCGTATTTTACGTGTAATTGGTGCCATACATTACCGTATTTTTACTCGAAGTTCATGTAAGAGATGTCTATAAGCGGATCGATGACTTATCGAATTCTCCATCGTGTTCTGTTTTCAGCCGCTCTTCTGGCGTCTACGGCCGGGATATCTCACGCACAATGGGATTATAAAACCAGCGTCAAAAAGCAGATTAGCATTTCCAATATGAATTGCTCGGGATGTGATCTTTCGGGTTCCGATTATAGCGGAACCAATATGAAGCATTCTGATCTTTCGGGAGCAATCTTAAATCGGGTCAATTTTTCAGGTGCAAAAATCGAACATTCCGACCTGTCAGGGGCGCAGCTCAGTAGATCCTTCTTTGCGCGAGTAAAGGCCAAGAACATCCTGCTTCGGGGTGCAAACCTCAAAGACTCGACTTTGACGGAAATCGTTTTGGATGAATCCGATCTGCAAGGCGCGACGCTAGCTGCCGCAGAATTGAAAAAAGGACGTATTCTTAACTCCAGTTTGAAGGGCGCGAACCTAAGCCGCTTGTCGGCACTGGCGGCATCCTTTGATGGATCCGATCTAACGCTGGCAAGACTGGACGGAGCCAATTTGACAGGTGCAAGTTTTGTTGATGCGACTTTAGTAAAGACGGACTTTGGATCGGCAAATTTAAGCGCAGCTAATTTTTCGGGCGCTGATTTATCCGGTGCGAAAATGGTGTCGGTTAGCGGGCTAACACAAGAACATTTAGACAAGGCTTGTGGTAATGGGCAAACACAGCTTCCTGTAGATTTGACCATCTCCTATTGCAAAGAAAATTCCGAAGCCACAGAAATTCATGATCTGGCGGAACATGGATATATGGTGGCGCGGGACAGGGAAATAGCGTTGCGAACTGAGCGCGCCATCCAAAATCTCGAAGTCCTCATGAAGAGTACGACGCCGGAAGGCCGCCGGGCCCTGCAACGTGTTCATGCCGACCTATTAGGTATTCGCCGAAAAATCGAGGAATGAAGCTTCCCTTGCTGCCAGACTTAACGGCGGCGAGATGATGATGATCATTATTCCTCAATCGGTAGATGCTTGAGATAGAGTTCTTTTAACTGTTTCGGATCAGCATCAGACGGCGCATTCATCATTAAGTCTTGCGCCTGCCCGTTCATCGGGAAGAGAATGACTTCGCGAATGTTTTTCGCGCCAGCCAATAACATCACGATACGGTCAATTCCTGGTGCAATGCCTCCGTGCGGCGGCGCGCCTGATTTAAACGCATTGATCATGCCGGCGAATTTGTCGTCAACGACCTCAGGCCCGTATCCAACATTTTCAAAAGCCTTATACATGATCTCAGGCTTGTGGTTTCGGATCGCCCCGGAGGACAGTTCCACGCCGTTACAAACAATATCATATTGATAGGCAAGAATATCCAATAGCTCGTCATCGGATTTAGCGTTCTCCAGCGCCGCCATTCCGCCCTGGGGCATAGAGAATGGATTATGAGAGAAATCGATCTTTTTATTGTCTTCATCCCATTCATACATGGGAAAATCGACGATCCAGCAGAACTTGAAAACCCCGTCATCAAGCAAGTCTAATTGCTCACCAATGCTGTTCCGAGCGGCGCCTGCGAGCTTATAGGCATCGGTTTTTTTGCCGGCGGCAAAGAAGACGCCGTCACCCGCAGACAAGCCGGTCACTTCCAAGAATTTCGCCAGATGTTCGGGTTTGAAATTTTTCAGGACGGGGTCTTGAGACCGAGTCGCTCCGTCGTCGCCTCCGGACAATCTCGCATAACCCAACCCTGGCATTTGCATTTCTTTCTTCGCCCACTTGTCCATGTCGTCGAAAAATTTGCGCGATTTCTCGGCTGCAGCTTTAGGAGCGGGAATAGCGATAACTTTACCGCCGCCGCCAGTGATCTTGGCAAAAATCCCGAAACCCGTCAGGCTTTCATCCGTGAAGAAATCCGAAACATCTTTCAGAAGGATTGGATTTCGTAAGTCCGGTTTATCCGAACCGTATTTTTCCATGGACTCTTTATAGGGTATGCGCGGGAAAGGCGTCTCGACTGTTCTGCCATCTGCAAATTCTTCGAAAACGCCGGCCATGACAGGCTCAATTGCGTTGAATACATCGTCCTGCGTAACGAAGCTCATCTCTATATCGAGTTGATAAAATTCGCCAGGAGAGCGATCTGCGCGGGCATCCTCGTCCCGGAAACAGGGCGCAATCTGAAAGTAGCGGTCAAAGCCTGAGACCATGATCAGCTGTTTGAACTGTTGAGGCGCCTGGGGCAGGGCATAAAACTTTCCCGGATTAAGGCGTGATGGCACGAGAAAGTCGCGCGCGCCTTCTGGGGAACTTGCAGTCAGAATGGGGGTCTGAAATTCAAAAAATCCTTCTTCAACCATCCGGCGCCGAATGGAGTTGATAACCTGTCCGCGCAACATAATGTTTTTGTGGAGAGTCTCTCGTCTTAGATCCAAGTAGCGATATTTAAGTCTGAGATCTTCCGGGTAATCCGGCTCTCCAAACACAGGAACAGGAACCTGTTCAGCGACACTTTCCAGAATAAATTCATCAACACGGATTTCGACCTCGCCCGTATCAATTTCCTTATTCACTGCTTCACCATCGCGGGATAAAACCTCGCCGGTAACGGTAATAACACTTTCCGCCGGTGCGCGTTTTGCGGTCTCATAGAAATCCGCGACGGGATAGACCACAACCTGTGTTATACCGTAATGGTCCCGCAAGTCGATAAACAGCGCATTCGCATGTTCTCTTTTTCGGTGAATCCACCCCGACAGACGAACGGTGTTTCCCGCATCGGCTCCGCGAAGTTGTCCGCAAGTATGGCTACGAAAAGCGTGCATCATTGGCTCCGTCAAATCTTTGACGCGGCTTAACGGACTAGGGCATTAAGTCAAGAAAGTTTTGGAGGGTCAGATTGGTAATAGCATCTAACTGAAGCAATCAAAATTTACTGTTTGTTAATTTCGTTTTCAGCGGATTCCTTAATCTATTGAGAATTCGAGAAAACTGGGATTATTTGGGAGATTGGCGATGGGCATTGTCAAAAAGTTTTGGCGTGACGAAAATGGAAATTTCGCCATTATGTTTTCAGTGTGTGCAACGGTTTTATTACTGTTGACGATGATGGCTGTGGATTTTGCTAAAGTTGTCAGCACCAAACGAAAAGTCGCTGCGATAACAGATGCGGCAGCACTCGCTGGCGCTCAAGCGTTTGATTCTCCAGAAAGAGCTCTGATTGTTCAACGGTATCTGGAAGCCAATGGTTATCAGATGTTGCCGGGTAAATTTGTCGGTGAACCTGTAATTCATTTTGATGATGATTCCGGGGACGTCATTGTTTCTGTGGGGACTGAAGTAGACCTTCCATTTGCAAAAATGATGGGTAAGAATACGCAACAAGTCGATTACAAGAGTGTGGTTGCTTACCCCAATAGCATTGATCCACTAACCATCGCGTTTGCCTTAGATGTTTCAGGCTCAATGGGGTGGAATACCAAAGATGGGCAAATCAAGTTAAATGTATTGAAAGACGCGACGAAGCAGCTGTTTGCTGAAATAGATGCAAATGTCCGAAACAAAACATCAATTGATAAATATCTACGGACAGGAATGTCCGCTTTTAGTAGCGTTTTGGCAGCGGAGCAGGCAATGTCCTGGGGCTTTGTGGACGTTGAATCTGCTGTAGATGGCCTCGTTGCTGGAGGTTCGACAAACTCCGCAGTTGCGCTCGAAAACGCTTACAAACAAATCATCGACGACAGGGCTTATCGGAAATCGGTTGACCCCAAATTTAATCTTGCGACACTCGATGAGTTTGTAATTTTCATGACAGACGGTGAAAATACGGCGGGTGGGATTCCTGAAATACTGGACGAAGATTCTTATGAGACATGTTTATCAATGCGAGATGACGGGATCGAAGTCTATGCCGTGGCATTCACAGCTCCATCCAAAGGTCAACTCCTCCTGATTGACTGTGCGTCTTGGGATGATGAGGCCGCAGATAAAGAGTCGAAACGGAACCAAAATCGAGGCCGAAGATGTGGCGGCAATAATGGTGATGATGGGAGAGACAACGCCCGCAATAACAATAATGGATTTACCGATCAAGCTGAAGCGGCATTATCGAAATGTCGAGACGACGTTGTAGGCGATAAGGAAGAACATTATTTTGATGCCGATGACGCCAAGAGTTTCAAAGAAATCTTCCGCCTCATCGGTCAGAAGATCAATGAAGGATCTATCCGGATTAAGTCCTAATTAATTTCGGCGCAGGCAATTCTAGGGCCGGCGCCGCCTATGGGCTGCGTGATACCGTCATCAGGGTTTTGGTGCATAACAAGGGCTGACCCGTTATCGTCCAATAACGCAGGTCGGTTTGAGGTGCCGCGAAGCGAGACCCGCTCATTCATGTACTCGAAGAGGACGTCTCCATTTGCATTGGCGACGGCATTTGGCATATCTGCATTGTCCGGTCCATCCGGGTTGTTCAAACCATGGGCTTTTTTCATCGGATTAATGTGACCGCCCGCGCTTTTAAAATCGGGCGCGACACAGCTGCCCGTGTGATGCAGGTGAATGCCGTGTTCGCCCGGAGCTATGCCTGAGGCTCGGACTTCAACGTTCACCCCTTGATTGGTTTCGGTCAGCTTTAGAGACCCGATAACCTCCCCGGAACTTCCTATGAGGTCATAGCTTTGCGCCTCTGGAGCAATTTTACTCTGTTCAGATTTACAGCCAGCAAACATCAGAATTGCGGCTATAGAAACGGCTGTGAATACTCTCATAAGGCTTTCCTTTGTCAGTGGTCAGCGTATGAAAAAGTTGACCTTTTTGCAAAGCAAAAAAGAACTCCGAAGGTTTGAGTTTAGACCCATGAAATGCTACTAAACAGGTAGATAAACGCTCGATTCGAAGCGCCTCATTTGCTTGGGGTTTTTTGACCCAATATCGAGCTCCAGAAAGACCGATATGAGCGACGAAAACGACATTCCTGAAGACGATGAAGATGACGGCAAACCGGGCCTTCCGGAACAGGGCGTTTCCCCCATAGCCATCGAAGAGGAAATGAAACGCTCCTATCTAGACTACGCCATGAGCGTTATCGTTTCGCGGGCGATTCCAGATGTTCGCGACGGCCTAAAGCCGGTCCACCGGCGCATTTTGTATTCCATGCACGAGAACGGCTTTACCCGTGAGAAACCTTATAAAAAATCAGCCCGTGTCGTTGGCGATGTGATTGGTAAGTATCACCCTCATGGTGATAGTGCTGTTTATGATGCGCTGGTGCGTATGGCGCAGGATTTCTCTATGAGCCTGCCGCTTCTGGACGGACAGGGCAATTTTGGGTCAGTTGACGGGGATCCGCCTGCGGCTATGCGGTATACCGAAGTGCGGATGGATCGCCCTGCGGCGTCTCTTTTGGCTGATATCGAGAAAAATACGGTCGGGTTCCAAGATAACTACGATGCCTCAGAAAGCGAGCCGGTTGTCCTTCCGGCTAAATATCCAAACATTCTGGTCAATGGCGCCGGCGGTATTGCTGTGGGTATGGCAACCAATATCCCGCCGCATAACTTGGGAGAGGTGTGCGATGCGGCTATAGCGCTTTTGGAAAATGGCAATCTCACCGACGAAGAACTGATCCAGTTGATCCCAGGACCTGATTTTCCAACTGGTGCGCTTATTATGGGGCGCTCGGGGTCCAAAGCCAGTGTGCTTAATGGCAAGGGCTCCATCATCATGCGGGCCCGTACCCATATGGAAGAAATCCGCAAGGACCGTCATGCGATCATTGTCACGGAAATTCCCTATCAGGTGAACAAGGCCAACATGATCAAGAAGATCGCTGAGCTGGTTCGGGATAAGCGGGTCGAAGGAATTGCGCACTTGCAAGACGAGTCTGACCGCAACGGCATGCGGGTGGTGATCGAGCTCAAGCGGGACGCCGTTCCAGATGTGGTTTTGAACCAGCTTTTCCGTTACTCGCAGCTACAGCAAAATTTCTCATCCAACATGCTGGCGCTTAATGGCGGTCGTCCGATGCAGATGAATGTGCGTCAGATGATCGAGGCCTTTCTGGCCTTCCGCGAAGAGGTTATTGCCCG
>CALDSY010000185.1 GCA_937924355.1 uncultured Caulobacterales bacterium | reverse complement strand
TGGTTTGTCGGGGTCTACAAACTGCCGGAGCCAGATAAAGTCCCGGAATTGGATTCCAAAGATGTAACCTTCACCGCGACCCGCGCCAGCGGACCGGGCGGTCAGCATGTCAATAAAACCAACTCAGCGGTCCGCGCCGTCCATGGCCCAACGGGTTTGGCCGTTACGGCACAAGAAGAGCGCTCCCAATATGCCAATAAAAAGCTCTGCCTGATCAAGCTGGCGGCTAAATTCTCACAGAGCTCCGAGCGACAGGCTGCGGATACTGAGAAAACAATCTGGCAAAATCATAAGGCTTTGGAGCGCGGAAATCCGGTACGGGTTTATAAGGGGGAGAAATTTCGGCTGGCAAAATCCTGTCCTGACAAAGGAGGTTTCATGTCATGACCTCTTAAATGACCTTAGCATGACACCGCTCTATAAACGCGTCGAGTGGCAACCAATCCAGTATCCACGCATCAAATACATCAATGACATAATCTTGATTACTTAGCGCAAGATCAGAGAAACACGCTGCCACATGCAATCGGGGCGGCCCAGGTAAACCCAGGCGAATATTCGCGCTATACATTGCATCCGGATCCGACTTGAACTCATCATTAAACGGGATTTCAAATTGTCGATATTCTGACCGATTATAATGCTGGTAAACCAACACGACCTTGGCGATGTTGCCCGAATAAGAAAACATGTTGTCAACAAGCTGTAAAACGGCAGGCGGGTGTTTTTTATGATTGAGTTGGAAGTTTTTGATTGCGGAAATACATTTATGTGCTGCGTTGCGGCTTGCAATCGCTGCCGCTGGAATCTCTCTGATCATTAAACCCCCTATGACTTCGCCTGGCGCTTGGCGTTCAACTCGTCCTCGTCGAGGAAATAGAGACCTGGCGTCAAGGGTTGGGCGAGCATGGTCAGGCGTAATTCCAACTCGTCTTGAGAGCTGACCAGATTTTCCCGGTGAAATGTCAATGCCTCCATATCCGTCGTGGCCACAGTCATCGGTATCGGGAAAAAGTCGAGCCAGTGGGCTTTGTCCATGGGCCCGGCATACATGCAGGCAGCCGAGATATAATCCCCCACCTCAAAGCCCAGCCCCTCGACTTCCGGGATTTTGGATCGCACGACTTTAACGACCGGGTAATCCTTGTCATCCAACCCGGTGAGCATATTGGTGTAGGTCGCAAACATATCGGGCGAGCGCGATATGATCTTGGCGATATTTACATCACCATGGCTGAAATGGACCTGCTGACGTTTAAATGTCAGATAAAACAATACCGCGAAAATAGCGCAAAACATATAAAGCCAGTAATTTCCGGAAAAGTGCCCCCAATATTGAAACACTGAAAACAGCGCGCCCCAGATGAAATACCATTTGGGTCGATAGCGCAGCAGTCGGAAAAAGCTGGCATTTACCTGCCCCGGATTTGATGCATAAGTATCTATATGCGCCTCCCTCTTATGACGAGTTTTGCTGAAATGGCGAGCTTTGGCAAGGTCTAGCAATTTCCCGGATTGCGTGAAAGACGAAAATTACGTAGGGTCTGCCATGTCCAAAGCAAATACAAATCCCGGCTTTATCGAGGTCATTGGCGACGCCAAATATAAACTCTTGCCCAGCGCATATAAACTCAGGCTGAGCGTCACCTTCAAGACCGGGTTTTCCAAGTTGGATGTTAAATCCTCTGTTTTGTCAAAAGAGACGGAAATGGTTCTGAAAAACGTGGTTGATTGCCTGATCGACAACGGTTTTCCGGAAGATCAGATTAGCTTTGAAGGGACTCAGGATTTTCACCGCTGGCGCCATAAGGGATATGACACCTTACGCTCCAATTCCCTAGTTCTACGTTCAACAGAATATAAGCAGATAATCAAAGTTCCATTTTGGCTGGAAAATATGAATACGGGTAAGCACAAGATCAATTTTGCCGCGCTTCAGCCCATTTATGAGCCCGACGCCGATAGGAAAAACCAGGCCATGGTCGAAGCCTTCGACCAAGCCAAAACCCTGGCAGGCCTGCTGGCTAAGCAGTCTGGACGCAAACTCGGCCCGGCCCTGGTGATACAGGATAAGCGGCTGCACAAGGGCGGCGGTAGAGATGACTACTTTGGCGGCGCAGCTGGTGGTGCAGTGATGATGGGCGCTTATGACGACGGCGGCGGCCGGACCGGGATAGAGGACTACGATCTCGAAGAACCCAGCGAGGAAATGTCGGTCGCGCTCCGAATCAAGTTTGCGATGTCTTAGGGCTAAATGGTCACGACTGGGAAAATTCTCACAGACTCTTCTTGACGCCCTCTGACTCCATCCCTAAATGAGCCGCTGTTAGCAGTCGGGCCTCCCGAGTGCTAAAAAGGAAAATCAATTGAAACCTTAAACCATTGAGAGAAGAAACTATGAAATTTCGTCCTCTACATGACCGCGTCCTTGTACAGCGTGTCAAAGAAGAAAGCAAAACCGCCGGCGGGATCATTATTCCTGATACGGCCAAAGAAAAGCCCTCCGAAGGCAAAGTCGTAGCTGTGGGCCCAGGTGTCCGCGGAGACGACGGCAAATGGTCTGGCATGGACGTCAAAAAAGGCGACCGCGTCCTATTCGGAAAATGGGGCGGCACAGAAGTCACGATCGACGGCAAAGAGCTGCTGATCATGAAAGAAAGCGACATTATGGGTGTGCTCGGTTAATCCAAGCGCGCTTTTTTAATACCAAAATTTACGAATAAAACGGAGAAATAAAATGGCGGCAAAAGACGTCTATTTCGGATCAGACGCCCGTGACAAGATGCTTCGCGGTGTGGATATTCTGGCCAATGCAGTTAAAGTAACGCTCGGCCCTAAAGGTCGTAACGTTGTTATCGAGCGCTCTTTCGGCGCGCCGCGCACCACCAAAGACGGTGTTAGCGTTGCCAAAGAAATTGAGCTGGAAGACAAGTTTGAAAACCTCGGCGCGCAAATGCTCCGTGAGGTTGCTTCTAAGACCAATGACAAAGCCGGTGACGGCACAACCACAGCGACCGTTCTGGCACAAGCCATCGTGCGTGAAGGCCTAAAGCGCGTCGCCGCTGGCATGAACCCAATGGATCTTAAGCGCGGCATCGATGCGGCGGCGAAAGAGATTTCCGACGACCTGCTCAAAAAAGCCAAGAAGATCACCAAATCCGCTGAGATTGCTCAGGTGGGTACGATCTCAGCCAACGGCGAA
>CALDSY010000184.1 GCA_937924355.1 uncultured Caulobacterales bacterium | reverse complement strand
TGCCAAAGACGCCATTGATGCCCATGGTACAGGCACAACTGGCAGCCGCGTCGCCAACGGCACGTACACAGAACATGTGCAGCTTGAAAAAGCCTTGGCCGATCATTTCGGCATGGCCAGCTGTATTGTTTTCTCCACCGGTTATCAGACCAATCTGGCAGCCATTTCGGGCCTGACCGGAAAAGACGACATTATCTTTATGGATGCTGACGCCCACGCTTGTATCATTGATGGGACGCGCTTGTCCGATGCGTCCACCATTCGCTTCCGCCACAATAGCCCGGAAGATCTCGATAAACGCATGAGCCGTGTGAAAGAGAAAAACGGTGAGTTTTTCGTCATCATCGAAGGCCTCTATTCCATGTTTGGCGATATCGCGCCCATTGATGAGTTTCTGGATGTGACCCATAAACATGGCGGCTACCTCTTTATCGATGAAGCCCACTCTTATGGTGTGTTTGGCGAAACCGGCTGCGGCCTGGCCGAAGCCCAGGGCGTTATGGATCGTGTCGATTTTATCTCTGGCACATTTTCTAAAAGCCTAGCCTCTATTGGCGGCTTCTGCGTTTCCAAACACCCGGAATTTGAAATCGCTAGAAAAGTCATGCGGCCTTATCTGTTTACGGCCTCACCGACGCCGTCAAATGTCTCCACGGCGCTCGCCGCTGTCGGCAAGATCAATTCACCATACGGCGACGGTCTGCGTAAAAATATTTGGAATTTGGCGAAGCGCCTCCACAAAGGGCTGGACGAGCTTGGCTATGATCTTTGCGCCGATCCAAGCCCGGTCATCGCCGCCCGCCGCCCCAACGAAGTGATCTGCGCCATGGAGTGGAACTGGCTTTTAGAAAATGGTCTCTATGTGAACTTGGCTGTCCCGCCGGGAACGCCGCAATCAAGCTCTCTGCTCCGGATTTCTCTATCGGCCGCCCATACAGAAGATGATGTCGACCAAATCATCGGCAAGTTTAAAGAGCTCAAAGAAGTCCAGCCTCAGCTCATGGAAAACCTGATGAAGTTGGCGGGGTAGGTGGCGTAACAAATGAGACGCTTAAATCAGGTTCTCGTTACAGCATCCATTTTCCTTTCTGCTTGTAGCGGTCCTGAAAAAACAAACCAATCCATAGAGAGCGCCCCGGTACCGTCTGCTCCACTAATTCATACAACATGTCCTGTCAGTTTGAGTGAAGCAGGAGAAAGCGAGACAGGGGTTTTGGCTCAATTTTCTGGCATGTGTCCGCTCAACAAAGTTCGAAGCCTTTCTGTAAGTTTCGATATGGATAAACGGCTTCATCAAGACGCAACTAGTTTCACGGCTACGGACACATCCTTCGAAACCTATGATTTATCTAATTTTTTTGTCTACGACCCCACTGAGAACAAATTCTATGTTCCAATAGATGCAGTACCTAAAATGTGGGGCGGTCTCGACAAAGGGTCATATGTTTTTACGGTCAATCCAATTTCGGATGACTGGGATTTTGCAGCTGTCTACGAATTCGAGTTCGAAATTCGCTAAGTGCCTCGCACCGTGATGCGAGGCTAATAACGTTACTACTCCGCAACCTCAAACCCGCACTGGCGCTGTTCCGACTTAAGCTGCTTGGTCAGGCGCTTGGCGTTTTGGGCATAGGCCTCAGTGACAGAGCCGCTGACCACATTTTTACCGCGCAGCGTGCTCACATTTTCACAAAGATGAAAGACGAGTTCGTGAGATGATTTCTCGGCACCGCCTTTGGGCGCGATCCAGTAAACCACATCTTGACCGCCTGTGGCCGCGGCTACTTTTTCAGAGTCCCTTGCAATTTCCTGCGCCTGGGCAGCAACGGCGGGTGAACATGCGGTTGTCGCCTCTTTGGCTTTGATCTGTGCGGCGCAGGCATTCATGTCCTGGGTGTACTGCTCAACAGATGGCGGATTAAAATCTATACCCACAGTCGTCGCTATAGCCGCCAGTACCACGCCGACACCGCCTGCGATTTTCTTGGTGTTCGGATCCATGTCCTTATCCATGAAGATCAGCGCAATGAGCGGCAAGAAGGCCAGAAGCGTCAGGATAGCGCCAAGCTGGTTCTGTACAAAAAACTTAAAACCGTCTGCCTTTTTGGCAGGGTCGTGGCGATTAGCCTTCTTCCACAAAACGCTACCGAGCATTGCGAAAACGGCAATCGCGACCAAAATTCCAATCAGAAGCGGTAGATTGCCTTCATTAAATGTGCCCTGTTTAAGCTTAACAATGCCAAAAATTTCCCCGGCAATGGCCGCAAAAAATGACAGCCCGGCAAATAAGCGCAGCTTTTTAGCCTGGCCTTTTTGGTCTTCTGTGGCCTTCCAGGCTTTGGTGATATCTTCTGTACCGTCGGATGTAGTTTCCACGGATTTGTTTTCATTGTCAGCCATGATTAGATCCCCCTAAATGGTCTTTGACTTTGATTCGACTGCGCAGAAGATACTCTACGTGACCAATTAGAGCAATCAACGTTAGGCAGTTGCCAAACGCGCTCTCGCGCTGAGGCGAAGCGATTGAGCCATAAACTAGCCTAGTTCCAATTTATAGCCTATATAGCCTAGGCCATTGAGGAAATATCGTATCAGGTACTTAATTTTTGTGGCCACGTTCGGCCTAATCGTTGCATGCTCAAACCAAGGCGAAGACTATGTTTTTCGAAACGACGATCGCCCTAGCTATTCAAACACGATAAGTGTTGACGCGCTCGCCGCCTATGACACTTCTGACGTTACCATCATTGATGTGAGGCTTGCGGAGGACTTCGCCGAAAATCCCGAATTAATTGAAGGCGCGACCCATCGTGATCCGGAGGCCATTTCAGAATGGGCCGGCACGATACCAAAAGACAAACCCGTCGTCGTATATTGCGTAAAAGGAAAATGGGTTAGCCAAAAAGCCGCCACATATTTGGATGAGCAAGGTTTTAGCGTTTATAGCCTCGACGGCGGTATTAATGCTTGGAAGGCCGCTTCTACAAAGTGATTGTTGTGTCTGTCGCCTACCGAAACGCGCCTTTGCGCCAATATTTCCAGGCGAGCACCGGCGACCATAGAACCGGGTGTTTGCGCTGGCTTTCACTGGCTTCGATTTTGACGCCGGAATGGCGTTCGAGCTTATCAGCCACATAGTCAAAGCCGCCTTCAAAGGTGAAGGCCGAGGAGATGATGCGGATGGCTGTCGAGGGCTTGCCGAGAAATCTGCGGAAGAACCATTTAGTTTGCGCGCCAAATTTTGAACCTGCGGGCAAGGTAAACTTGCCGTTCTCATTGGGCGCGCCGTAGAGCGCCGTCATGATGGCGTCGTAACGGTCTTTATATCTAAGCACGATTTCTTCGGAGCGGCCTTCCGAGCTCTCGGGGCGCAGCTCGGTACGGTAGCTTTGCATAAAGCCGCGCGCCCAGAATTTGCTGGATGTGGCTTTACCCTCAAACAGCGGGGCCGTCTGCGCCGCCATATGACGGACGGCGTTTTCGCGCGCCGTTAGAACCCGGGTCTGGGTGGCCTCATCATTGGGAAAAAGAATAACGCATGGCTGAGAGAACCTGCCCCATGTCACCGAGAGAAAAGCCGAAGACGAACAGCGGCGCTCAAAAGCAGGCAAGGACATGATGGAATATTTACAGGTGGTGCGCACACCTTCGCCGTGGTCCATGGCATGGTAATAAACGGCTGGCGGGAAGAACTTGTTGAGCACAACCCGGATCGGGTTTTTATGGGTTTTGCGATAGCTGTCGACCAGTACATAAAAGTCCAGCATTTTCTCCGGGTCTTCCATATCCCGAAGTGACGATCCGTAATAAACAAATGCCAGAACGCGGCCTGGATGACGGGCGCGTATATCGGCGCAAACGGTCTCTATCCGCTGGATCGGCTCGATATATTCATCCTCCAAGATATCTTGAATGGTGCGCATTTAGGCCACGAATGTCACTGGTTCGGATGGCCGGATCTCAATGGATTTTTCGGACTTTGGCATAGGTTCGCCGTCCAAAACAGTAGGTCCATCATACTCCATATAGATATGGTCGGCGTTCCAGCTCTCGACGCCGTCCGTTTCGTCCAGTTTTGAAAACTGTTTCAATGCTGCCTGCATAGCGAGGCGAATAATTTTGGGATTTTGTCCGCCGACATAGGTTGTGCGCAGCGGGGCTTCGCCTTTGCCCCAAAATGGATCGATACCCAGAATAAATCCCGGCAGGGTCGTTGTGATGGTTCCCAGATGAGGCTCGTCAATGACCGCCTGCTCCTTTTTCATATTGACCCGCAATTTGATGGGGCTGGGGTTCATCAGCGAGTCTTCTCGCTCCGTGCCCTTGCCCAGGGCAGAGAGGATGGTGGCGTAAACGGCGGCCGGACCTTTTTTGCCCTTTTCCTCGACCTTACCCATAAAGACATTGGTTGCCATGGGGATCGCGCCGCTTGAAAAGAGAAAACCAAAATTGGCTTTGCTGCCATCGATCCGTACATCCAGCAAAGACAGATCATGAACTGTGTCCGTCGTCATTTCGAGAATATTTCGGAGTCGATCCTGATTGATGGTTTTGATACCGATATTCCCGGCCACCTGATTGGTGGTTCCGCCGGATATCAACGTAAAACGCGCCGGGGCGGCGTCCCGATTGCGCCGCCGCAGATATTCAGTCATCGCCAGCTGGGCCGTCCCATCTCCGCCTTCAATGAAGACATGTGTCGGTGATTGGGAAAGGCTGGCGGCCAGATTGTGGACGAATTTTTCCTGATTATCCGTCTCAATAATCATCACATCGGCGCTCTGCGCCAGCTCGGCTAATTGCGAGCCTTTTTTACGAATGCGGCTGCTTTGGCGATTGATGATAAACAGCGGCTTCAAGCGCGGCTCCGTTCCCTATTACCCAGACTTTCTGTTCTCAAGATAAGAAAGCTTCCGAGAAATGCCAGAAGGACAAGCGGGAAAGATATGGCCCAGCCCACAGACATCCCGCCGGACGTGGCAAAGGTCGCCATGGCGCCATCAATGATCAGGAAGATAAACCCAAGCGCCAAGCCTATCAGTAAGGCTTTGTCGCCGCTGTCTTGTCGTCCTGTCCGTTGCATAATGGGGACGGCGCAGAGCAAAAGCAAAATTGCCGCTACGGGCCGTGTCCAGCGGTGCCAATACCAGAATTCGAAAGCGAAACGCGGCTTGGAGCCGGAATTCCCTTTGAGGCTGAAATTTTTCAGATCGCTCAAGCCCAAATCACGCGGCTCTGCGGCCATGCGGGCGATGGTCGATGGGGTTTGTTTTGTATCCCACCGCAAGCTTTCAACAGGTTCGGCGGTTCGGACTTCGCCTTCCGTGCCCGCGATCTGAATCTGCCGCACATTCTTTTTCAGTACCCAGCCGCCATTGCCATCAAACACGGCCCAGTCCGCCCAGATTCCGCTTTGAATTTCTCCGCTTTCATTGCGCTTCCAAATCTCAATATTGGCGAGCTCATTCATACCGGGACGGCCGCGAGCAATGACCACATCCAGACCGTCTTGAATCCAAAGCGGATTTTTATCCGAAAGTTGTTTCACTTTATACTCGCCAATCCCCCAGGCCTGTAACGCCCGGACGGCGGGCGGCATGGCTGAATTGATAAAAAAGATGGAGGCCATAGAACACAGCAGCATCACTGGCGTCAGGGTCAGGAACTGTTTCGGGACGGAGTATCCAAAGCCAAGGAGCGCCACGAGTTCGTGATTACGGATGAGCCGCACATAGGTCAGAAGCGCTGCAACAATCAGTGTAAAAACAAATATGCGGTCAAAAATAACGGGCGCGCGGTACATCATATACCGAAATGTATCAATGAAGCTGCCATCACCTGAGAGGATATCACCGCCATTGGCCAGGGAATCAAGCAGGCCAATAAGCAGGAGAAATCCAAAGACGACAGACAGCCAGATCATCAAGAAATTCTTGGAGAGATAAGATAAAACCTTCATGACACTGTGCCTTGAGACAGGGTGTCTTTGGTTTCTTTTAGATCGCGCTTCAGCCAAGCTAACGCATCCTTTACGACGTAGCCGAAGGCGGTCAGCGGCGGCTGGCCCATTTTATAGGCGCTCTTTTGGAAGAGATAAAAAGCGAGCGCCGCGATGAGGATGATAATCGGCCAGATTCCTGCCCAGGGCGGGACTGTCCCCGCCGCGCCCAGGCTTTGTCCGAGCTCCAAAGCTTTCTGGACCGCGACCAGAAAAACCACGCCCACAAATATACCGGCGGAGGAGGGGTTACGCCCATAATTCAATCCAAATGGAACCGCAATAAAGGGAAGGAGCAAGAGCAAAACACTTTTGGCGATCCGCACATGCAGCGCCGCATTATTAGTATTGCGATCGACGGCCGCGTTTATACTGCCGTCCTGATTGTTCATTAATTCCCAAGTTGTGAGTTCTCGTTCGTCATTGCCGCGGGCTCTAAAGGATACCAAAGATGCCGAGGCTGTTATGGCGCTATTGTCAAACTCAAAATCACCTTCGACCTGTTTGTCATTCGTCACGAGACGCGTTTGGCCATTTTCCAATTGCAGCACAACGGCTCGGGTTTGTTCGCGAACGATTAACTGGGCTTCCTCGGCTGTGGTGATACGAACAGAGCGCTCTCCGTCATCTAAAAATTCTTCATAGATAAATACGGGCCCAATAGCGTCGCCATCGCGATTATTTCCTGGAAACACGGTTCGATTGCCGACCGTAGTCGGTGTTCCTTGCCGTAGAATGGCGGCGTAGGATTGTTGTTTCACAAGATGGACAGCTTGCCGGAATTGATATCGACCTTTTGGGATCGCAATGCTCTCCACATAAAATGCCACGCCTGACAAAATAACCGCCAGAATGATGAAAGGCTTGGTCATATGGAAAAGCGAAACGCCGGCCCCAAGTGCAGATGTTAATTCGCTTGTCCGGCTAAATCGATCCACTGTTATTATAGTGCCCAGCATGAGAGCCATGGGAATAGCCATCCCCAAATAATGAGGCATGAGATTTAGAATCATGGTTGATGCGTCAGCCGCAGGCGTGGCCGAATTGGACACATCCTGAAAGATACGCAATATGCGTTCCATCAGCAGGACGCATATAGCAAATATGATCAGACCACCTATGGCGATCGACGCTTTGCGAAAAATATATTTGTTGAGCAGTCCCATACCCGCCTAATTTGTGTCTGCGCCTGTATTAATGGAGTCACCTACGAAATGAAGCGATTTTTTGAGGGTATGACGGTTTTGTAAGGCTTCGTGATAAGCGGGTTCTTGACCTGATGTCGTGATATCTCCAAAAGCGCAGGGAAATTCGGGGTGCAAATTGGGAAATTAATGTCTGACGGACTGGAAATCATCGAGGTTAAATCGCCGGATCAAGTCCGCGCGTTTTTAAATCTGCCCTTTGAACTCTATGCAGGGGATGATCATTGGCGCGCGCCTCTGCGCTTTGAGCGTAAGATGCATCTGGATCCGGCAAAAAACCCAACCCTGAGAACCATTAGTGAGCAAAAATTCTTGGCCCGCCGCGCAGGAAAGATTGTCGGCCGGATCGCGGCCTTTATCAATAGCGCCCATCACGATCAGCACCAAGACGGGGCCGGTCATATCGGCCTCTGGGACTGCGAAGACCGAACAGAAACCGGCACCGCTTTGCTCTTAGCCGCAGAAAATTGGCTCAAGCGCATGGGGGCTCGCAAAATCATCGGACCCTGCAGCTGGAGCGTCAATGAGGATACAGGCCTTTTGGTAGAGGGCTTTGATACACCGCCTGTTGTGCTCATGCCCTATGGCCGACCTTATTATCAGGACATGATAGAACGGGCCGGATTTGAAAAGGCCATTGATCTTTATGCTTTTCAGGCCCCGCTGCATGAGGGCTATCCGCGGCCCAGGACCACGCAGACCATGGTCAGACTCGCAGAACAAGACAAACGGGTCTCTTATCGCAAGGTCAACCTCAAGAATTTCAAGGCGGACATCGAAATGGCCATGGAAATTTTCAACGATGCCTGGTCAGATAATTGGGGCTTTTTGCCGTTTACGCAAGATCAGATCGATCATATGGCCAAGGATATGAAGCCGCTCATTGATCCCAATCTGTTTTTAATCGGAGAGATCGACGGCGATCCCGTTTCATTTATCACCATGATTCCTGATATCAATTCGGCCGCGCATGGCCTGAACGGAAAACTCTTTCCTTTTGGGTTTGTGAAGTTTTTATACCGCCTAAAGGTCAAGGGTGTGAAACAGGCCCGCATTCCATTGATGGGGCTTCGCAAGCACTGGCACAATAAACGTCAAGGTCTTGCGCTGACCGCGCAGCTTTGCGAAACGGTTTTCGCCAATGCCCGTCATGCGGGTTACACCCATTGCGAGTTGTCGTGGATATTGGAGACCAATGCGAGCATGATCCGCATTTGCGAGCAGGCCAGTGCCAAGAAATACAAAACCTATAGGATGTATGAAAAACAAATCTGATATTTCGGTCTTAATTCTTGCCGGACAACGGGAAGGCGTCGAGGATCCGCTCTGCGTTATGACCGGCGAAACACGCAAGGCCATCATTCCCATTTGTGGACGGCCAATGTTGGATTACCCCCTAGACGCGCTCGAACGGGCCGGTTTTAGACAGCCGTTTCATGTGAGCGGTTTTGGTGCCGATTATGACCCTCGGCTTGTCCAATCACCGAGTGCGCCGGGCCCAGCGGGCAGCGCGCTGGTCGCCCTCGAAGAGGGAATTTCATTGCCGGCGCTGGTGACTACTGCAGACCATGCGCTTTTAAACCCGGCCATGTTGGAGTATTTCATTGAAGGTGCGGTAAGATCCGGCGCGGATTTTTGCGTCGGGCTCGCAGAGAAGCAGATTATTCAGCCTGCCTATCCCCATGTTAAACGCACTTATTTGAATTTCAGCGACACTTCCGTCTCGGGATGTAATCTTTTTTATATTGCCAATCCCCAAGGGCTTGAGGCCATACGGTTCTGGCGTAGGGCTCAGGATTTTCGCAAACGCCCTGTGAGGCTGGCTGCAAGTATCGGTTTGTGGACGCCCGTTCTTTATTTGACGGGACGCTTAACTTTGGACGGGGCGTTTGAATATGCTTCAAGAAAACTCGGCATTATGGCCAAACCTGTTTTAATTCCCATCGCGGAAGCGGCCATTGATGTGGACAAGCCATCAGATCTTGAGCTTGTAGAAACCATTATGAACGCCCGATAAATTTCCGATCAAGATTAATTTATAGACATATTGTTGTAATGCTCTGGTAGTGTTCTTACGTGTTTACTGTAGACGTCGAGCCGTGTATCGCGCTCGGATAAATTATTGAGGGTTTGGGAAATATGCCTTTTAAAATTGCAAAGCAAAGCTTTCTTTTGGCCGCGACCATGGCCCTTGTCGGTGCGCCTCTGGCTCACGCCCATCACGAGACGGATAGCCTGCCTCTTTACCCCCATGACAAGCCGGATGTATGTGTTGAAAATGGCCAACAAATTCGTGTGACCGTCAAAGGGGCCCAGCACAAGGGCATTGCCAAGGTCGAATTCTACAAGCCCCATAATAAGTGGTTGAAAGATGAGTACCGCAAAGTGCGCGTGCCCGCCAATGACGCGCCGTTCCGGGTCTGTATCAATGTAGACGAAATCGGGACTTACGCTGTTGTCGGCTATAACGATTTAGATGCGGACCGCCGTTTGGATAAAAAGTGGAATTTCAAGCCCAAAGAGCCGTTTGGTGCCGTGAACGCCCACAGGCTCAAGAAGAAAAAGATACCTAAATTCGATCAGGTCTCGTTCGAAGTCGGCCCGACCGGCATAGATGTTGAACTGATATATGTTGACCCAAAGTCTAAATAGCATCAAAAGCCTGCACTTGTTCTGACTTAATTGAAGGCAGGGGATGCAGGCTGATTTTTCAATCAGATCAGAGAAATCGGTAGGGGCTCGCATAGCTTCAAATGCTGGTTTACTTATCGGCGCCAAGGCACTTGGCGTTCTGCTTGGTCTTGCCACACTAAAAATCGCCTCCATGGTCTTAAACCCGGTCCTGTTTGGGACGCTGGTTTTTATGCATGCCTATATGCTATTTTTCGGGGAAGTGACGACCTTCAAAAACTGGCAGTCTATTATCCGCTTCGGGGCGGATGACGCTGAAAAACAGGATGTCGACGGCTTTGCCCGCTTAATAAAGTTCACCACAAAACTCGACATTCTGACTGTTTTTCTGGCCTATATTTTGGCCGTTTCTTTATTGGGGCTGGCCTTGTCTATTTGGGCTGCTTATCCTGACCTGCGTCCGTCCGATCTGGACGTGGATCTGATCAAAACATTTTTACCGCTGTATTGCCTAGTCTTATTCGTCAGGATGATTGGTTCGTCCTATGGTATATTACGTCTGTTTGACCGGTTTGGCCTGCTGGCCATTGAAGCTTTGACCTTGCCGGTTTTGCGGTTGGCGGGGTCGGTTTACGTTCTATTGAGCGGCGGCGGGTTCAAAGAGTTTTTGCTGGTTTGGTTTGCCGCCTCCGGCATAAACTATCTCCTTGT
>CALDSY010000183.1 GCA_937924355.1 uncultured Caulobacterales bacterium | reverse complement strand
TTTCTGAATTATCTGGACAATGTCACCCTATGGCCGGACCAACACGGCGGTAAACCAGTTGAGAGCGGTGTCGGCATTATCGCGCAGAGCTCTAATATCGCCATTAATCTGACCATGCAGAAACGCGGACTGGATATCGCGCAGCTATTTACCATCGGTAATCAGGCTATCATCGGCATAGCGGATATCGGGCATCACATGCTGGACGATCCCCGGATCAAAGCCATCGGGCTC
The DNA here is from genome assembly GCA_937924355.1 of uncultured Caulobacterales bacterium. Taxonomy (GTDB): domain Bacteria; phylum Pseudomonadota; class Alphaproteobacteria; order Caulobacterales; family Maricaulaceae; genus JACOMS01. The sequence continues at coordinate 7,125 of CALDSY010000183.1, read as the reverse complement.
TATCTGGAAGGCTTTAGCGATATCCGAGCATTGGAAGCTTTTGCAAAATCGGCGCACGCTAAAAACATCCCCGTCATCATCCTCAAGACAGGCAAGACAGAGCAATCCCGCTCAGCGGCCATATCCCATACGGCCTCTTTGTCAGGAAGTGATAAGGTCGCCTCTGCATTTATACGTCGTCTTGGTTTTTATGAAGTGGAGACATTGGCCGAGTTCCTCGAATGCTTAAAATTCCTTCAAATCGCCGGGCCTCTTTCTGGCAATCGTGTAGTCTCCGTCAGCTGTTCCGGCGGCGAAGTTAGTCTCATGGCGGATCTGTCTCGGAATACTGGTTTAACCTATCCTGTATTTAGCACCAAAGGACTCAAAACTCTAAACGGTCTTTTGGGCGACAAAGTCGACCTCGCTAATCCGTTGGATTATCATACCTATATCTGGGGTGATGTCCCTTTGATGACCGATGTCTTTGCCACCGTCATGTCCGAAGATTTGGATTTAAGCCTGTTTGTCCTTGATATTCCCCGCGCTGATCAATGCGATCCGTCCGGTCATGATTGCGCTATCGAAGCGATCATCAACGCTAAAGCCCTAACAGGAGCGAATGTTGCCGTGATCGGGAGCCTGCCCGAAAACCTTGAAGAAGATGTCATTGCCCGCTTTATAGACGGCGGCGTGGTCCCTTTGCTGGATATGCAAGTTGGATTACGGGTGGCGGATATCCTCTCTCAACCCAGGGCCTTCGATAGTCGCCCTGCCCTCATGGCATCTGAATATTACGACACATGCATTCTGTCTGAATATGATTCCAAGCAAAAACTTCTCTCGGCGTCTATCGCTGTCCCAAAGGGCCAACTCTGTTCGGACGGGCAAGCTGTGAATCAACCCACCTTCCCTGTTGCGACCAAGGCGCTTGGTCTCGCCCATAAAACCGAGGCCGGTGGCGTAATTTTGAATATTAAAAACCAAGAGGATTTGGCCGCCGCTATCGAAGAGCTTTCCAAACTGTCCGATCATGTCCTTGTCGAAGAGATGATAACCGGAGATTTTATCGAGCTCATCATTGGGGCGACTATTGACGCCACTGGCCTTTGGACATTGACGATAGGCGCAGGCGGTATTCTGACCGAGATTTTAGAGGATAGCGTGACCCTGACGCTCCCAACTCATATTGATGCCATCAAAAACGCTATTCAATCCTTGAAATGCCATAAGCTCTTATCCGGCTATCGCGGAAAGCCGGCAGCTGATATAAATAAGCTTATCGAAACGATTAGCAATGTCGCCCAATTCATTGAAAACAATCACAAAACCATGACCGAACTCGACATTAACCCACTGGCAGCTGGCCCGAACACGGTCATGGCCCTGGACGCCCTGATTATTGAAAGACTGGAGACGTAATATGTCTGATCCCATAAAAACCCGAAAAGAGGGTCACGTTCTGGAAGTCACCATTGACCGCCCCAAGGCCAATGCCATCGACTTGGCAACGAGCCGAATTATGGGTGATGTGTTCAAGGATTTCCGCGATGATCCGGAGACGCGGGTAGCCATTATTACCGCCGCCGGACCCAAATTCTTCTGCCCGGGTTGGGACCTAAAAGCGGCGGCCGACGGCGATGAAGTGGACGGCGATTACGGGGTCGGTGGATTCGGCGGCATGCAGGAACTGCCTCGCCTCAATAAACCTATCATTGCCGCCGTTAATGGCATTTGCTGTGGTGGCGGATTAGAGATCGCGCTTTCGACAGATGTCATCCTTGCTGCTGAACATGCGACCTTCGCCCTACCTGAGATCAATTCTGGCACGGTCGCGGATGCCGCCTCTATCAAACTCCCCAAGCGCATCCCCTATCACATTGCTATGGAAATGCTTTTGACCGGACGCTGGCTCGACGCCGAAGAAGCCCACCGCTGGGGCTTCGTCAATGAAATACTTCCAGCTGATAAGCTGATGGACCGGGCTTGGGAAATGGCGCGATTGATCGCCTCCGGGCCGCCTTTGGTCATGGCCGCCATTAAAGAAATCGTCCGCGAAGCTGAGGATGAAAAGTTTCAGGATACACTTAACAAGATCACCACCCGACAACTACAAACCGTCGATACGCTATACGGCAGTGAGGATGTTTTAGAAGGTTTCAAGGCATTTGCTGAAAAACGCGATCCTGTATGGAAAGGACGTTAGGCGTGTTGATTGTGGTATAATTTGACATTTATTTCAGCATAGGATTCATGACGGGCCATAGAAATGGTATCCGCTTCGGTAATAGCCGCCTCTTCCATGATGAAATGATCCTGTTTGCATTCACCGCGCATCAACATGGCCGGAATTTTTATGCCAGATGTATTGTAAACATCAGGAGCAATATATTGCGCATTAAACCCAATCCGACGATCATTCGTTTTATTGGGTAATGACGAGTGAACCGTCCAGCCATGATGAATGGATGCCTCACCCGGCTTTAGGGGACAATATGCGGCAGAACTCAGGTCAGCGCCTTGAACCTCCTGACTGAGATATACCACGTTGTCTTTGTCGTCAGTATTCAAATGTTCCAATTGACCCAATTTATGGCTCCCAGGAACCATCTGCATACATCCATTTTCCGGCGTTGCGTCAGAGATAGCGAGCCACGTTGAAGTAACTTTCTCCGTTATGGCTCAAGCCCCAATAAGTAAGATCCTGATGCCAGGAAACATGAGCGGGCGAGTTGGGTTCTTTGATTATAAAGGTTGCATCATAGAGCATAATGTCAGGACCTATGATGCTCTCGACGGCATCCAGGATTGCGGGATGAGAGGCCAGCTCATAGGCGAAACGCAACAAAGTATATATGCTGGGTTTAAAATGTAGGGTGCCGAGTTTCGCTTCCGCGTCCTCAAATTTTTGACGATATTTGAGAGCTTCAAATTTCGATAATACTGATATGGGAGCCGCGTAACCTCGAGAAAGATAATCTGCACGTATGGGCATCCGCAGCTCCCGTAAGATTAGATCCGTGACATTTGCTTTAATACTGCCTGGCTCTTTTCGATACCCTGTAAAATGGAATGCGGTGGCAAACGCGCGTCATCAAATGGGCTGTTCGTTCTTGGGCCTTGCGCCGTAATTCCATTATAAGGGAACACATATTCCAGATCCCGCAATATTTCCTCGACAGAGGCTAACTCCCCGATTTGAGAGGGGCTACAATTGGACGGCGACGGCGATAACAGCGCCTCCACGGAGGCACAAGCAAAGTCTTCCACATGGGCATAGCAGCGTTCGCCCGTATAAGGCATTCGAAATCCTTTGCCATTAAAGGCTGACCCAATCCCTTTGGTAAGGCCTGCATAGGGTAATCCATGACATCCAGGCCCAAAGACAATATCAGCCCCTATGGTCCGGTGCGGGTTGTAGCGTTTTGCCAAAGATATTAATTCCTCTGGATTAAATCCTACACCCGCGACAACTAATCGAGCTTTTTCGGAATACTCCTCGTCCTTATGATCCGATTTGGTTTTGACCAAAATATGATTTTCAACGGAACCCAAGAGAGAGGTCGTTTGGCTTAAAATCAAAGGGTTGGCACCAAAAAACTTACGAACCAAATGGCTGTGATCTTGATGAATGACGGCCCGAATACCGCGTTCAACCACTGCCTGTGCGACCCATAGCACAAGGCAGGTATTTTCGCCGGAAATGGCGATCTGATCTTTGACGTCCGTCGGCATGGACGGAACAATGCGGCGCAGCCGTTTTCAGTCAAGGAAATCCCCTCAGCATAAGTATATTTGAATGTGTTTATTTATGGCCAATCCGATGTGTTTACAATATCCCATCCCTGTGAAGACCTTTGATTACATCATTGTTGGAGCCGGGTCTGCGGGCGCAATTTTGGCTAACCGCATCAGCGAAAACCCGGACGTCAGCATAGCTTTGATTGAGGCCGGTGGCGACAACAACTCAATATTTGTCAACATGCCGACGGCTCTTGCCTATCCTATGCGCAATAAGCGGTATAATTGGGGATACCAGCCAGAGCCTGAGCCTATGTTAAATGGCCGCGTTATACCCTGCGCGCGAGGTAAAGGTTTAGGCGGGTCATCAACCATAAACGGCATGGTCTTTGTTCGGGGCAACCCCAGAGATTTTGACGAATGGGCAGAGCTCGGCGCGACCGGATGGAATTATCAAAACTGTCTTCCCTATTTTCGTAAACTGGAAAAATGGCAAGGCGGAGACAGTCAGTCTCGCGGCGGACTCGGCCCCGTATCCGTTACAACTGGCAATCATATGCAATTTTCGCCGCTCTACGAAGCCTTTATCGAAGCGGGTGTTCAAGCCGGGTATCCTAATTGCGAAGACTATAACGACGCGTCACAAGAGGGTTTCGGCCCGATGCAGATGAATGTGGATAAAGGCTATCGGGCCTCGACGGCTCGGGCTTATCTGTCACCAATCCAAGATCGGCCAAATCTACAGACATTCAAAAACACCTTAACCCATCGGGTGATTTTTGCAGGGTTGACCGCGATCGGTATTGAGGCCGAGATACAAGGCCGCATGCAAACTCTATCGGCAAGAAAGGAAGTTATCCTGAGTGCTGGAGCCATTGCGTCCCCGCAAATCCTGCAACTCTCCGGGATAGGACCGGATGATACCTTGGCGTCCGTGGGCATCGATCCTGTTGTCGTTAGAAATGGGGTCGGGGCTAATCTCACGGACCATCTCGAGGTCTTCTTTCAATATGCCTGTAAAGAGCCGGTCACGCTCAATGGTAGGCTCGGACTATTCAGCAAGGGCATGATCGGAGTACAATGGATACTCTCCAAATCCGGTCTGGGGGCGAGCAATCATTTTGAAGCTTGCGGATTTATCAAGTCTTCGATGCAAAAACCTTGGCCTGATATTCAATTCCATTTTCTCCCGGGGGCGATATCCTATGACGGCACCCAAGCCTTTAAGGGCCATGGTTATCAAGTCCACGTTGGGCCAAATAAGCCCAAAAGTCGGGGCTATGTACATATCCGCTCCGCCAATATTCATGATCACCCTAAGATCTTCTTCAACTATCTATCGGACCCGGAAGATTGCATGGACTGGGTCAACACGATCCGCATCACACGCAAAATTCTAGAGCAAGACGCTCTCGCGCCTTTCCGGGACGAAGAAATTCAACCAGGCAAAGATGTGATCACAGACGCCCAAATTCTGGATTGGGTCAAAGCTCATGTAGAGACGGCTTACCATCCTTGCGGGACCTGCAAAATGGGCCCACGAGACGATGACTTTGCCGTCGTCGATCCGGAGTGCAAAGTGATTGGCGTGAAGAATTTGCGGGTGGTTGATTCTTCTGTATTCCCGTCTATACCCAATGGCAATCTCAATGCGCCGACCATGATGTTGGCCGAACGCGCTGCGGACATCATCAAAGGTATTCTTTAGAGCATTCGCGCACCATTTGGCACATGGGCTTTCGGGCCTGCTAAAACGATATCCCCCTTCTCATCCGCAAACCCCAATATCAGACATTCGGACATAAAGGGGCCGATTTGCTTGGCGGGAAAATTAACGACGCCCATAACCTGTTGACCTGGCAGCTCTTCAACCCTGTAGCGCTTCGTAATTTGCGCCGAAGATTTTCGAACACCAATCTCTTCTCCAAAATCAACCCACAGCTTATAAGCCGGACGCCGGGCCTCGTGGAAAAGTTCTGCCTTTGCGATTGTACCGACTCGAACATCCACAGTTAGGAAATCTTCATAACTTATTGTATTATCTGTCATTTTCCCTCTCTTCTCACATCACACTATAACGAATAATAATTTATGGAATACCCCCAGATCTATGCCATAAGAGCAAATATGAAAGAGCTTAGAAAACTGATCAGGTTCCAAGAAACCATTTATATAGAAGGCGGGAAAGCCGCGCCAGAGCCGTGGACCCAAAGCGCTGTCGCGGCTATCGTTAGCAATCCTTGGGCCGGGAAATTCGTTGAAAATCTCCGTCCAGAAATTTTGCGCATGAGCCCTGAACTGGGTGAGATCATGACCTCTGAACTCATGGATTTATGCGGTGGTGGAGACATTGCAGAAGCCTTTGGAAAAGCCGCCATTGTCGGTGTTGACGGCGAGATCGAACATGGCTCGGCGCTTATTCACACGCTGCACTTTGGCAATATCTTCCGCGAAGCTGTGAAAGCCAAAAGCTATCTCTCTTTCACCAACACTCGCGGCGGACCGAATACGCCGCTGGCGATTCCCATGATGGACAAAAACGAACCCGGACGCCGCTCTCATTATCTCACCGTGCAATTTGCCATTACCGATGCGCCGCGAGCTGATGAAATCGTGCTCGCCATAGCAGTCGCCAATGGCGGACGGCCACACCACCGAATTGGCGATCGCTTTCAAGACCTCAAGGATCTCGGACAAGATGTGGACAACCCGGCCGGCGTCTAAGAAAGTCAACGGACTGGCCCTGTCAAGTACGGGTTCGGGGCCGCGCCTGTTACTCATTCATGGTGTAGGCTTGAGGTCTGAGAGCTGGAACGGCTTGGTAAACCATTTAAGCGATTGCTATGAATGCATTATGGTCGATCTGCCCGGACATGGGTTGTCAGAGGATACTGAAACATCAATCGCAGACATAGCCGCCCTCACCGATTTTCTTCAAAACACTATAGAAAAACCTGACTTTATCGTCGGCCACTCATTGGGCGCTTTGATGACCCTTGACTGGGCAGCCCGTTATCCTGCAGCGCTCAAAGGTGTCGCCGCGCTCAACACCATTTTCGAGCGTAGCGAAAACCAACGTAATGCTGTGATGAAGCGGGCAGATGCGCTTCAGACGGCGACTAAGATCGATCCGGTGGCCACCCTTGCACGATGGTTTGGCGACAAAGACACACCAGAACGCGCAGCCTGCCAGCAATGGCTCATATCAAACCGAATAGACCAATATGCTTGGGCTTACGGTATTTTTGCAAGGTCTTACGGCGCTAATCGAGCGGGTCTTACCAAAATGAACATGCCTACGCTGTTCATCACAGGCGCAAATGAACCTAATTCCACACCACAAATGTCGAGAGAAATGGCAAAAATAGCACCAACCGGCCATTCTTATATTGTCGAAGGGGCCGC
>CALDSY010000182.1 GCA_937924355.1 uncultured Caulobacterales bacterium | reverse complement strand
TTGATCGTATTTGTCATAGGTCGTCGACAGCTCTTTTTCGAGGCCAGGAACGATCTTATCTGGGAAGTTGTGATATCCAGCCGGCAAGCACTGCAAATCAAATTGCGCCTTTGATTGTTTCTGTAGAAACAATATTTCCTTGGCCAGTGCCCCGCACGCCAGAACCAGCGTTTTATGTTGCGGGGCTTTCATTAGTCACTACCGATTTTTGCCAACAATGGCTTTAGCAAGTTCTGCGCTCATGGCTGCATCACGTCCATAAGTATGGGCGTTAATGGCGTCGGCAAATTCCTGATTGAGCGGCGCGCCGCCAACCATGACCGGCAGTTCTTTGAGGATGCCGCGCTTATCGAGCTCTTCGATGACAACACCCATATAAGGCATGGTCGTGGTCAAGAGCGCTGACATTCCCAGAATATTAGGCTCATGCTCTTCAATGGCTTCAAGGTATTCTTCGACAGAAGTATTGATACCCAAATCAATAACTTCAAATCCCGCGCCTTCCAGCATCATTCCGACCAGGTTTTTACCGATGTCGTGAATGTCACCTTTGACGGTTCCGATGACATATTTCCCTGTGCTGGATTTTGTATCGCTTTGCGCCAAAATCGGGCGAAGCAGGTTCATCCCGCCCTTCATGGCGTTAGCGGATTGGAGAACTTCCGGAACGAACAGAATACCGTCGCGGAAGTCGATACCGACAATGCGCATGCCTTCGACCAGAGCATCATTGAGCACCATATTAGCATCCCAACCTCGATCGAGCAGAATTTGCGTGCCTTCAGTCACTTCTTCGAGCATGCCATCATACAAATCGTCCTGCATCTGGGCGACAAGCTCAGTATCGTCCAGGTCTTTGAGTATGATTTCTTCTTCGTCACTCATGATCTTTTCCTTTATTCGGGTCCCGATTCGTCAATCAGCTTACCCTAAAACCTTTAAGCCAGCCCTACGATTTGTCCGTCTTCATCCAGTCCGATATCCAGAGCCGCCGGATGTCTGGGGAGGCCCGGCATACGCATGATCGTGCCGCAAACCATGACGACAAATCCTGCGCCCGCATTCAGTGTCGCTTCGCGAACCTCTACCGTATGGTCGCTGGCGGCCCCAAGTTTTTTGGGATCCGTTGAAAAACTGGATTGTGTTTTGGCGATGCAGATCGGCAAATGCCCAAAGCCCATTTTCTCGATCTTGCGAATGGCGGAAGACGCCTCGCCGCTAAAGGTAACGCCATCTGCGCGGTAGATTTCCTTGGCGACGGCTTTCACCTTGTCCTTAAGCTTCATGTCATCGGTATACATCAAAGTGACGTCGGGCTTCGCGCCGTCCAAAATGGAGTTCACCGCTTTGGCCAGTTCTTCTGCGCCTGCGCCGCCTTGGGCCCAGTGCTTGGACAGGCACATTTGAACACCTTCAGCATCACAGATTTTCTGAATTTCGGCCACTTCAGCATCCGTATCATGGACGAAGTGATTGAGCGCCACGACCGGCATCACGCCAAACTTTTTCATATTTTGGATATGACGCTGCAAGTTCACGCCGCCTTCGGCAACTGCGCCTGGATTAGGTTCGCTAAGATCGCCTTTGGCAACGCCGCCCTGCATTTTCATGGCGCGCACTGTAGCCACAAGCACGACCGCATCAGGCCGCAAGCCCGATTGACGGCACTTAATATCGAGGAACTTCTCGGCACCAAGATCCGCGCCAAAACCTGCTTCGGTGACAACCACATCGGCAAGTTTGAGAGCCGTTTTGGTCGCGACGACAGAATTACAGCCATGAGCGATATTGGCAAATGGTCCGCCGTGAATGAAGGCCAAGTTATGCTCTATGGATTGCACCAGATTAGGCTGGAAAGCATCTTTCAGTAAAACTGTCACCGCACCATCCGCCTGTATATCGCGAACTGTAAAGGGCTTGCGCTCATAAGTTTGCCCGAGAATGATGTCGCCAATACGCTTTTGAAGATCTTTCAGGTCTGTTGCGAGACAGAAGATGGCCATAATTTCAGAGGCCACCGTGATGTCGAACCCATCTTGGCGCACTACCCCTTGTGTGGGTCCGCCCATTCCTATGGTTATATTGCGAAGGGCCCGGTCATTCATATCGACAACACGGCGCCAGGTAATACGGCGCGGATCGATGTTAAGCTCATTCCCCCACTGCATGTGATTGTCCAGCATGGCGGAAATCAGTGAGTGCGCCGAAGTGATGGCGTGGAAGTCGCCGTTAAAATGTAGATTGATATCTTCCATTGGCAGGACTTGCGCGCGGCCGCCGCCAGCAGCGCCGCCCTTCATACCAAAGCATGGGCCAAGGGATGGCTCACGCAGACACACCATGGATTTCACACCGATGCGGTTGAGCCCGTCATTAAGGCCGACAGAGGTCGTCGTCTTACCTTCACCTGCGGGTGTGGGCGTCACCGCGGTGACCAGAACCAATTTTCCGTCGGGCCTTGATGAAATCTCATCAATATACTCAAGAGACAGCTTTGCCTTAAAATGACCATAGGGCACCAAAGCCTCAGACGGAATGCCGAGCGTTTCATCGGCCAAAGGCAATAAACGCTTCATGGTCGCCGCGCGGGCAATTTCAATGTCAGGCGCGCCGGGTGCCGGCAAATTATCTTGGGTCACTTTTTTCTCCCCCTATTTTGTGGTCAATTGCTAAGCAATTCACAATTGACAGAATATGACATAAACGACATTATCTATAACGAATACGACATTTCACAGAAATGGAAAATCAGTCGTAAACCAAGGTTATAGCGAGCAGATCTTGAATAGGGCTAATGAGTTAGAATTATAATTTGAGATAATATGAACTCCCGTAAAGACCTGCCACAAATAATATGCATGATAGCGGCGAACGAGTTTCGCTTATGACAAAAATCACGCCATTACGCCGCGCCGGGGATGCCATAAACCATTACGACCCCAATGAGGTCTTTGTCACGCCCGCCATGACTTCCAAACTTCAGTCAATGGGTTACGAGCTCCCTGATTTGGACAAAATCCGCCATTATCGTCGCGCGCGTATTCTGGCAGAGATGGAAAAACGAGAAGTCGATGCCCTGCTTCTTTTTGATCCGCTGAATATCCGATATGCCACAGATAGCTCTAATATGCAGCTTTGGACGGCCCACAATCTGGCGCGGGCCGCACTTGTGACTGTTGATGGACACGTTATTCTCTGGGATTTTACCAAATGCGAGCACATGACGGCTCACTTAAATCTAATCAATGAAGTTCGAAGTGTCGCCGGGTCATTCTATTTTGAGTTTGGCGATACTGTGGGTGAACAGGCCCGGTCTTTCTGTAAAGAGGTGCAGGAAATTCTGACAGCTCGCAAACTGTCGGGACCGATCGGCATAGACCGCATGGATACGGATATCGCCAAAGCTTTCTTTGCTACGGATTTAAATATCATTGCCGGGCAAACGGTCATGGAACACGCCCGTGTCATAAAATCTCCCGATGAAATTCTAGCCATGCGCTGCGCGGTAGCTGGGTGCGAAATGGCGATGGCAGAGATGGAGAAAGCCATGCGTCCAGGGATGGCGGAGGTTGAACTCTGGTCAGTGTTGCACAAGGAGAATATCGCACAGGGCGGCGAATGGATCGAGACCCGAATACTTGCATCCGGCCCGCGCACCAATCCGTGGATGAGTGAGGCTAGCGGCCGCATCATGAACACAGGCGAGATCATGGCCTTTGATACAGATCTCATTGGCCTGTTTGGCATTTGTGTAGATACGTCCCGGACCTGGCTAGTCGGAGACGACGACGCGGCTCCAGAACAAATCGAAATGTACAAAATCGCCCATGAGCATATCGAAACCAATGCCACATTGCTGGCGCCAGGTGTGCCCATGCGCGACCTGACCTTTAAAGGCCACGAACTCCCGCCGGAATATCAAGCCAAAAAATATTGTGTGAAAATGCACGGCGTTGGATTATGCGATGAATTTCCAAGTATTTATTATCCCGACAACTATATTGAAGGGGCTTTTGATTATCATCTCGAGCCCGGCATGGTTCTGTGCGTTGAGGCTTATGTCGGCAAAGACGAAGGCGTCGAAGGCGTGAAACTGGAAAATCAGGTCCTTGTCACAGAAACGGGCTTTGAAAACCTTACAACCTACCCATATGATAAGCGGTTATTAGGAAACTAACATGAAAAAAGAAGACGTAAATCTCGCCGATTTTGAGCCCATAGACAGCCCTTGCGTGCTGGTCTGTTCGGTTGACAAGGAAAGTGACCGTTGTTTTGGCTGCGGCCGTTCGCGAGACGAAATCGCCAGATGGACTCTATACACCAAACAAGAGCGAGACGAAGTTTTAGCTCAGCTTCCAGAGCGCCTGCCGCCTTTGCATGCCAAGCTGGAGGAGCGCCGCAAACGCCGCCGGGTCAATAAACGCCGCCGAAAGTCCGTACCCGAGTAATCATGTTTGGCCGTCAGCCACTATCTGAGCCGCAAACCATAGGGTTTTTACTGACGCCGCAATTTTCGATGATTGCCTTTACAGCGGCCATCGAGCCTCTTCGCTCGGCCAATCGTATCGCGCGAAAAACCTTGTTCCAATGGGACCTTTATACAATTGATGGCCAGCCTGTCCGGGCCAGTAATGACGTCCAGTTTAATGCAGATGGGCAACTCCTAGAGACGTCCAAGTTCGATATTCTTTTTGTGTGTTCCGGCGTCCGGGCCTATGACCACCTAAATAAGAAAACTTCTAATGTTCTCAGGGCTTTAACGCGAAAAGGTATACCGCTGGGAAGCGTATGCACGGGCAGCGCGACTTTGGCCGAGGCTGGACTATTGAATGGTTATCGCTGTACCATCCACTGGGAAAATATAGAGAGCCTGGCCGAGCGTTATCCCAGGCTCGATATTACCTCCTCGCTGTTTGAAGCTGACCGCAATCGTTTTACATGCTCCGGTGGTCTTGCCGCCATGGATATGATGTTGCATTCCATACGTCTGGATTATGGACGCGAACTAGCCATGAAAGTGGCCGACCAGATGCTCTATTCTGCGGGGCGTTCGCCGGAAGATTTGCAACGTATGGAAATCACCAAACGCACGGGTGTCACTCACCCGAAAATGCTGGCGGTAATTGGGTATATGGAAGCCCATATTGAACAACCGATCACCATCGCTCGACTCGCAAGAGAAGTCGGAATTTCTCAAAGACAAATGGAGCGTCTTTTCAAATCCGAGCTCTCAACGACTCCCACGCAATTTTACAATGATCTGCGTCTCGAGAAAGCGCGCACCCTACTGCGCCAGACTGGTCTCGGCATTCAGGAGGTGGCCGTCGCCACGGGCTATAATACGGCGTCATATTTTACGAAATCCTATAGGACTCGCTATGGGCACACCCCGCGGGATGAGCGAGAAAACGCCTAAGCCTTTTTCTTTTTCTTGCGTAAAATCCTTGGATCCATGCGCCGGATAATCGCCATAGATCTTGGGCGCGCAATCGCGACGTAGTCAGCACTGTCTCTTGGCGCCGAGCTTCGAACGGACCGATACAGGGTATACATCACCAGCAAAGCGTGGACGATACCTGTATAGGCAAACAAGGCCGTTGGACCGAAACGGTTCATAGCGATAGCGCCCAGCGTTGGTCCTGCCACAGATCCAACACCGTAAATCAGCAAAAGCCCGCCGCTGACAGCAACAAACTCGTGAGGTTCAGCCCGGTCATTAGCGTGCGCCGCGCAGAGGCCAAAGACTTGCATAGCAAATAGGCCGTAGAGCGCCCCGCCTATGAGCATCATCATGCTGCTTTGGGCCGCAAACATATAGAGAAAGGCACCCGCGCCAACGCCGGCGGCGGAAATGAAAAGTATAAGCTGTCGACGGCCTAACCTATCTGACAACCAACCGACGGGCCACTGTAAGAGCGCACCGGCAAAAATCACCACACTCATAAATGTCGAGACCATCAAAACGGAATGGCCAAGTTCTGTCACAAAGATTGGGGCAACACCCCAAAAGGCCCCATTGGTCAAACCGACCGCGAAACACCCGATAGACGCCAACGGCGAAACCCGGATGAGCTTCTTAAGGTTCAGTGATGTCTGAGACAATGGCTGGGGGGCCTTGGCCGTCGAGAGGGAAATAGGAAAAATCGCCAGACAAATACAGATGGCGACCACCGAAAATAGAACGAAATCCTCGGGCGAAGCCAAAGACAGCATAAATTGCCCCGCCGTCACCGCCGCCAAATCGACCATACGGTAAATAGAAAGCACTTGCCCGCGCTGTTCATTTGGGGCCGCTTCATTTATCCAGCTCTCGATCAGAACATAAAGCCCGGCAAAAGCGAAACCGATGACACCTCTCAACACCACCCAGACCGGAATATTGATCGCCAGCACATGCATGAGAGTTCCGGCCGCCGTCAGGGCAGATAAAGCTGCAAAGACCCGAACATGTCCAACTCGTTTAACGAGGACAGGCGTATAAAAACACCCAGCAATAAACCCTGCATAATAGGTGGACGTCATGGCCCCGATCGCAGGGAGCGGAAAACCTTCCATATTGGCGCGAACCGCCACTAATGTACTCAGAAGTCCTCCGCCTGCCAGCAGTATGGCGGCTGAAACGAGAAGTGCACCAACAGACCCGAGAGCAGCCCGCATGACAATAACCTTTAAATGAGGCGGACCGGCCCGCCTTCTGAATTTGCGAACAGCGCCATATTGGCCTCTTTAGCTTTGCGCAAGGCAAAAGCGGTCGGTGCAGACACAGATATCAGAGCCTTAATGCCGCAGGCGGCCGCCTTCTCAATGATTTCATACGAACACCGGCTGGACATGACGACGAAACCTTTGTCGACATTGGTTTTATCCATGGCCATGGCCCCGAGTAGTTTGTCGAGTGCATTATGTCGGCCAACATCTTCGCGGACGATTTTAATCCGTCCCGACATATCAGACCACGCGGCCGCATGAACCGTTCGGGTCAGATTGCCAAGGGCCTGATGATCGCGCAGGGCATAGATCGCCGACGCCAATATATTTTCATCCACATCAATCGGTCTGCTGGATACCGGGTCAAGTTTTCGAAACAATACATCCGCGTTTTCAAGTCCGCAAACACCGCAACTGGCGCTGCCGATTAGGTTTCGCCGACGCTGAATAAGGTCAAGTTTTTCAAGGGCTTCATTGGTAATTTTAAAGCGAAGATCGGCGCCTTGCTCCGTCTGATAAACATCAAGCGATATAATGTCCCATGGCTCCCGGACGATCTTTTCCGTCAAGGTAAAGCCAACCGCAAAGTCCGCCAAATCGTCAGGCGTTGCCATCATGACAGCATAATTTCGGCGGTTGTAAACAAAAGCCACGGGCACTTCTTCGGGGATGTGCCAGCTGGGTTTGTCGCCGCCCGTGACGTTAAATTCCCGCGAAGACAGTAGGTCCTCTCCGTGGAAGGTGACTTTCACTTACTTGCCCATCTTATTCTGCAGGCTCGAACATAATCTGACGATAGGCATCGAGCTCATCAGCATAAGTTTTCTGCCAGTCAGATTTGTGGTTAGCCGGCGCAACGGCCACGGCTGTCACTTTATATTCCGGGCAGCTTGTCGCCCAGTCTACGTTATCAGTTGTGACCACATTTGCGCCCGTATCCGGATGGTGGAAAGTCGTATAGACAACGCCTGGCTGCATGCGCGAAGAATGAACGGCGCGTAGGGTAATCTCCCCTTTGCGCGATTTCAGCGATACCCACTGCCCATCCTGAATGGCCTGCGCTTCCGCGTCTGAAGGATGGATTTCAAGCACATCTTCTTCATGCCATTCAGAATTTTCTGTACGGCGGGTTTGAGCGCCCACATTATATTGCGAAAGAATACGGCCCGTGGTGAGCAAGAGCGGGAACTTGCGATTGGTCTTTTCGGTTGTCGGCACATATTCGGTAGGCACAAAGTTACCGAGACCGCGCACAAATTCGCCTACATGCATGACTTCGGTGCCGTCTGGGTTATCGGCATTGACCGGCCATTGCAGCGAGCCTTTTTCATCGAGAAGCTCAAAGGTCACATCCCGGAAGGTCGGTGTCAGCTCTGCGATTTCTGCCATGATTTCAGACGAGGAGTTAAAGCCCATTTCATATCCAAGGGCGCGGGACAGATCCTGTGTAACTTCCCACTCATGCTTCCCAGTCACCGGCTTCATGACAGGTCGCACGCGGTTGATACGACGCTCTGCGTTGATAAACGTTCCGTCTTTTTCCAGGAATGATGTGCCTGGCAAGAAGACATGGGCAAATCGCGCGGTTTCATTGAGGAACAAATCCTGCACGATAAGAATATCAAGGTTCTTCAGGGCCGCTTCGACGTGATGCGTGTTCGGGTCGCTTTGCGCCACATCTTCGCCCTGAATATACATGCCTTTAAAGGTTCCGCCGACGGCTTCATCAAACATATTTGGAATGCGATAGCCCGGGACGCCGTCGAGCTCACGGTTCCATTTCAGCTCAAACAATTTACGGGTCTCGTCATCAGAGACCGGGCGGTATCCGGAGAACTCATGCGGGAAAGACCCCATATCGCAAGAGCCTTGCACATTGTTCTGACCGCGCATAGGGTTCACGCCCACACCGGGACGTCCAATATTGCCGGTCGCCATAGCCAAGTTCGCCATACCCATAACCATGGTTGAACCTTGTGAGTGCTCGGTCACGCCCAGACCATAATAAATGGCTGAGTTGTTTGACGTGGCATACATGCGAGCTGCCGCCAGAATATCATTAGCTGGAACGCCTGTGACTTTGGAAACTTCCTCAGGTGAGTTGGCCTCGTTCAAAATGACGTCTTTCCACTCTTCGAAGTTTTCGGTCCGCTCCTTGATGAACTCTTCATCAATCAAGCCTTCTTTGACGGCCACATAGGCAAAGGCGTTAATCATGGCGACGTTCGTTCCCGGACGTAGCGGCAAGTGATAATCGGCTTTGATATGCGGCGTTCGCACCAATTCAATTGCACGCGGGTCAATGATTATCAGCTTAGCCCCTTGGCGCAGACGGCGCTTCATTTGAGAACCGAACACTGGGTGAGCATCCGTCGGGTTGGAGCCGCAAACCACAATACAGTCCGCGCTCATAACGCTATCAAAGTTCTGCGTCCCGGCGCTCTCGCCATAAGTTTGTTTCAG
>CALDSY010000181.1 GCA_937924355.1 uncultured Caulobacterales bacterium | reverse complement strand
TTCGCTCTATCCGGCTGCGCTGTAACAACGGCAGGCGTCAAAAAAGGTGATGAACGCAATATGGCGCGTTCCATCAACGACGTATCAGCGGGACGGGCAATTACCGCCCGCATGGCGCGGGCTTATGATTTCGATCTGGACAAAGTCGATGTGGAAGTCGCCGAAGGTATTGCTGTCTTGACGGGGTATGTGCCCACGGAAAAAGATCGGCAAGAAGCCGAGAGGATCGCTTGGAGCGGCCCTCGTATCGTTCAGGTCGGCAATGAACTGGCTGTCGGCGAAGGCGGGCGTAGCCTTGTGCGCGGAACAAAAGATTCTGTTCTTGGCACTCGAATCCGTACGCGTATGATTGCCGAAAAAGGTGTGAAGGCCCGCAACATCAATATCGAAACCGTTGACGGAAAAGTCTATCTACTGGGTGTCGCTAGAAACTCCGCTGAACTGGAACGGGCGGCCTATATTGCCAGCACCACCAAAGGCGTCAAAGAGGTTGTATCCTATATCAAGATTGCTGACCAACCCGCCGGAGCCCTGCCTGGCAGAACGGCAACGGCTATGACGATGACGCCGCGTCAGCCGGGTATGGACCCCAATATTCCCATGCTGGGCGCGCCTGGAACAGCGCCGCAATCGGCGCAGCGACAACTACCGGATTTTCTGACCCGCACGCCCAATGGCGAGCAACTGGCCGCGCCTTCAGCGCCGGTACCTAATGAACCTTTCTTCCGGGACCCGGCCACGGGCGAGGTTGTTATTTTGCCGCCCGGCACCAAAACCATTCCCTATAATCCCAACTCTGTGACCGATCCGTCCACGCCTAAAGTCGGCAATGCGCCCTATTACATTGATCCATCCAATGGGAAGAAAGTCCAAATCGTCTGGACGGGTGGCTAGCTAACCCACATCTCCGGTACATCTTTGGCCCAGCCGATTGTCGTCTGGCTGGCAGAGACAATCACCGGGCGTTTTATCAAGGTCGGATGCTCCATCATCAAAGCGACAGCCTTGGCATCAGTGACATCAGATTTATCCGGATCGGGCAAGCCCCGCCAGGTGGTTGAACGGCGGTTGAGCACTACCTCCCAACCCTGAGAGGCAACCAGTTCTTCAAGCAATGATTTATCAACGCCGTCCGCCCGCACATCGATCAGGGTCAGATCATGTCCTTGCGCTTCCAAGGCCTTAATGGCCTTGCGGCAGGTGTCACAGGTTTTAAGGCGATAAACCGTGAGGGTCATAATTTTGCCTCGATAAAATTAATCATGGCCGCGTAGACGTCTTCGCGCACCACGTCATTGTGCATTTCGTGCTCGCAGTTCTCCATGGCCATAAAGGTACAGTTTTTGGCCTGCTGAGAGAATGTTTCGGTCGCCCCAAATTGGGTGAGTTTATCCGCCCGGGCATGTATCAGAAAAAGCGGCGCTTCCCAGCGTCCGGCATTGTCTCTGACCCATTCGCCCGCGTCTATAATATCAGCAGCCAATCCGAGACCGAGCCGGCCATGATTTAGAGGATCGGATTCATAGCGGGCTTGCTCGTCGGGAATAGACGAGACAAATTCTCCGGGCA
Source organism: uncultured Caulobacterales bacterium (assembly GCA_937924355.1). GTDB lineage: Bacteria > Pseudomonadota > Alphaproteobacteria > Caulobacterales > Maricaulaceae > JACOMS01. The sequence continues at coordinate 9,596 of CALDSY010000181.1, read as the reverse complement.
CCGTGTTCTTAATCGTCATATTCGGCAGAAGCGGGCGCAGGAGTTTGACAAGCATTCGTAAGGGCCCCGGAACCGGATCGGCTGGAATGATCAAGGGAGCCGAAACCAGATAACCGTTCACGGAGGGCGCTTTTGTCAGGCCGTGATTCAGCACCAGCCCGCCGCCCATGGAATGCCCGTATAAAAATAGCGGAATGTCCGGAAACCGGGACCGGGCTTCGCCGAGCAGCAAGGCCACATCCGCATGAAAGACATCATAGGATTTCACCACACCCTGCCGTGGGGTCATCTTGCCATGGCCTTCGAGATCCAGAGACAGAACAGCGATACCCTGGCTTGCAAAATGTTCGGCCATAGGATGATACCGCCCGGAATGTTCGCCAAAACCGTGGGCGATAGCCATGACAGCCCGGGGGCTTTCAGGCGCGCAAACAAAACCGGCGCGGGGCCGGTTCGAAATCGGGTTGGTCAGTTCAAGGGTTTGTATCATTTCAATTTCACCGCTGTTCCATAAGCCAAGAGCTCGACCCCGCCAAAGGCTTGCCGCGGTTGTTGACCCATGGACGTAAATTCCAAGCGGACATTGTAGACAGCATCAGCCCCTATGTCACGAGCCTCTTTTTTCATGCGCACGATCGCTTCGCGCCGCGCCCGCTCAACGAGACTCTCATAAGAGCGCAGTCGTCCGCCGAATAGCTGTTTAATGCCCGTTGCTATTTTTTTGAAATAATCGACCGCCACAACCACATTGCCGGAAACCAACATGCCATTGGGCTGCATCTCCAAAGGCAAATCCTTGAGATTGACAGTCAGAATATCTGACAGATCTTCCTCGTCACGCCGAAGTCGTTTGAAATGATTTTGCTCGTTAATCTGACCAAAAACCAGGCCGATCGCCAACAATATGGCAACTGTGATGAAACCGCCCATAAATCAGCTCAGGATAACGGCGGTGCCATAGGCATAAAGCTCTGACGCGCCAGCGGTTACCGAGGAGGTCGAGAAACGCACATTCACGACGGCATTAGCGCCCATGGTTTTCGCCTCTTCGCACATACGGCGTGTAGCCTCTTCACGAGCATCCGATAATAGCTCCGTGTAACCCTTGAGCTCGCCGCCCACAATGTTCTTGAGGCCGGCCATAATATCCCGTCCAACATGTTTGGCGCGGACCGTACTGCCCTGCACCAACCCTAAATGCCGCACGATCTCACGGCCCGGCACGGTCTCTGTATTGGTCAATATTAAATCAAACATAGCTCTCTCCTTACCCCTATTATGTAGGCACGATCTGCATCAAGTAAAAGTGAAATCATGGGAGATTATCTTGCGGGCGCGAAGTTTAAGACCTAGATGAAGCCCATGACATACCGCATCGCCTTTCAAATGGACCCTATGGAAGGGGTCGACATCAATGCCGACACAACCTTCGCTCTGGCGGAAGTGGCCATGGAGCGCGGCATGATGCTCTATGAATACGGACCGGAACATCTGGTTTATAATGAGGGCCGCATACAGGCCTGGGCCCGCCCTATGCAGGTGCGCCGCGTCGAAGGCTCTCATGTGAGCTTTAAGGATCGGCGTCTGATTGATCTGGAAGATGACATCGATGTGGTCTGGATGCGTCAAGACCCGCCCTTTGACATGGCCTATATCACGGCGGCCCATATGCTGGAGCGCCTTAAGGGCAAGACGCTGGTTTGTAATGATCCGGAATGGGTGCGTTCTTGTCCCGAGAAAATTCTGCCGCTGGACTATCCCGAGCTCATGCCTGAGACGCTAATTTCTCGTCACAAACCAGCCATTGATGCGTTTCGGGCCAAGCACAAGGATATCATTTTAAAGCCGCTGTTTGGCAATGGCGGAGCGGGTGTCTTCCTCGTGAAAGAAGGCGATGGGAATTACGCCTCTCTGATTGAGATGTTTATGGAAAGCTCCCGTGAGCCTATTATCGCTCAAGCCTTCCTCAAAGACGTCACTTTTGGTGATAAGCGCATTATTATTATCAACGGCGAGGCGGTGGGCGCCATCAACCGCATCCCGCTCAAGGGCGAGACGCGCTCGAATATGCATGTAGGCGGCAAGGCCGTACCCACAGAGTTGACTTTATCGGATATGAAAATTTGCGACGCCATCGGGCCCATGCTCAAAGAACGGGGTCAGATTCTGGTGGGCATTGATGTCATCGGCACAAAAATGACCGAGATCAATATTACTTCCCCGACCGGGGTTCAGGAGCTCAAGCGCTTCTCGGGTGTCGACGCGGCGGCGCTGGCTTGGGACGCGATAGAGGACAAGCTGGCAAGCACATAATTATTTTGCGCCTATCTCAGCAATCTGCTATGTCTCACATATGACGACGCTAGAAAAACTCGCTCTTTTAGTAGACATGATCCCCGCTGAAAAGCAGGCGGCTTTTCAGGCATCACTCGGTGAAATGCTACAGGACTATACGGAACCGGATGCTGTCGCACTTTCATCAGAGTCCGAAGCAGAACTAGACGAAAGACTATCCAATCCGTCTCCATCATATTCAACAGATGAAGAAATGGCGTCAATCTGGGGCAAGCCCCTGCCTTCATGACACGCCTTGTTTATCGTCGCGAGGCCCGCTTCGATCTCGAACAAATCAAACGATATTATGACGATATTTCTCCGCAAACCAGCGAGCGGGTTTACGAAGATATCAGAGATACGTTGTTGAGGCTCAAGCTCTTTCCTTCGTCGGGTCGACGGCTTGAGGGACGTGTGGAACGCCGGATTGTCACGCCGAAATACCGATATGTGATTTCCTATATGTTCGAGACGGATAAAATTGATGTTATTGGTGTGTTTCGATTTCAGGACCGTCAGGTATGATTTTAGCGCTTTTCACCCAGGCCATCCAGTAGAACCGCGCGCCCAGCAATATAGACGCGACGATCAAGCCAGCCAGGAGGCCGTACCAAACGCCGACCGCGCCGTAATCGGTTTTCAATCCCAAATACCAGGCCACCGGAAAGCCAACAGCCCAATAGGAAATGCCGCACATCCACATGGGAACTTTGACATCTTTCAGGCCCCTTAAAAGCTGATTGGCGGCCACTTGTATGGCGTCAAAGAGCATGAAGGCCGCTGCAATCGGGAGGAAGGCGAGCACGAGAACGCGTACCTGTTCATTGTTTTTTCCTGAGGCGGACAGATAGAGATCTGCCACCCATTCCGGCGCAAAAGTAATCAGCGCCGCAAACATCATGATCAGCACAATCGCTATGGATATAGTCGCCAGGCCCACCCGTCTGATGGCAGCTGGATTATTGGCGCCGGCGGCCAGCCCCACCCGCACCGCGCCGCCCATGGCAAAGCCAAAGGGCAACATGAAGGCCATGGCGGCTGCATTGAGCGCCACCTGATAGGCGGCAACTTCTGTCGTGCCTATAAACGCCATTAAGAACACACAGGCATTAAACAGCATGCCTTCGAAAACTGTGGTCATGCTAATGGGCCAGCCCAAACGCACCACTTCGCGAAAGCGCGTCCAGTGAGGGCGAAAGAAGTTCTCAAAAATTTGATATTCCCGCGCATCCTTGTCCCAATAGCAATAGGCCGCAAACATCAGAAAACTCAGAAATAAAGAGATGGACGAAGCCATTCCGGCGCCGACGAGCTCCAGTCTTGGGAACCCCCAAAGTCCGAAAATCAACAAGGCATTCAGCGCGGCATTGATCAGCACTGTGATACTAACAAGAATGAGCGGGACTTTGGTTTTCTCTATGGCCGCCAAAAAGTTTCTGAGCGCCCAAATGCCCATAGCAAAGGGCCAGCCCGGGGCCAGCGCCATCATATACTGGGCAGCTGGCTTTGCCACTTCTGGCCGGACCAGAGCGATAAGCGGTTCAACAATCAACAAAAGTAAAAACACAAAGGGCGTCATGAACATGATCGCCCATAGCGCCATGCGCACGCTTTTTCGGGCGTCCTTGCGGTCCGATTTATCGGCGCCTAGGGCCTGAGCGACCAAAGGCGAAACGGCCATGACGGGCCCGCAACCAATCATCCAGAGAAGGAAATAGACCACGCTGCCAAGGCCCGCCGCCGCGAGCGCGGCTTCGCCAATCCTGCCCAGCATAATCGTATCAATAAAGTGAATAGAGAACTGGATGAACTGAGCCAGCGCCATCGGCATGCCCAGAACAAACAAGGCCTTGAGCTCACCGCTAAAGGTCTCCGGCATTTGGTAACTATCAATCTGTTGTAATTCGGTTTGCATTTTATCTTCGTCTATTTTGATTTTGAAATGGTCGAAGATAAAAATTTACCCCCGAGAGCGGTAGCTCCGGAGGTCATAGTTTATTTAAATATGGCCTTACGGAGCTATGTGATCGAGTACGCGCAAAGACGGAATCGCGTTGCGGCCGCCTCCTCAATATGCATCATGAAAATATTCATGGATCGCTCCGTTAATCTTGGACGCGCAGTTACGCCCCCTGCGACATGCTGTCAATAATGAATTTGGCTAATTGAGTGGGCTGCCAAAATAAATTGCGTAAAGTTGAGTGGATCGATAAATTAATTCTATGTGGTTTACTCGACTATTTCTGTTATCGATTATGTTGCTGCTCACAGCGGAGTGGGCTCATAGCTGCAGCTGCCTCAGTCTAGGGACATTACCTGAAAATGCCGATACGCGGCAAATTGTATTCCTGGGTAAGGCCGATGGAACAATCGTGGATCATTTAGAACCTTATCGCAATAAGGGCTCAACCCACTTTAAAATTATCGAAAGTTTTAAAGGGCTGGATGGCAACGATGTAACGGTGACACATGGAGTTAACGGGTCCGCTTGCGGTATGACTTTCAATGCAGGCGAAGTATATTTCGTCACCGCTCATCGTTTCGAAGGGAAAATAGGTACAGGCCTATGCCTTAATCATTCCACTTATGACCCGCGTCAATTGATGCATTACTACCGAACCGGCGTCGACAGCACGATGGTCGCCCTTTGTCGAGATCACATTGCAGGCGCTTATAAAACTTTTCCGGCTGATAAGGTCAGCGAAAACCTCAATGAGGCTTGCGCGCCCCTTAAGCGCCTTTATGATGAAATATATGCCGACGATCTAACGCGTCAGAAACGTGATCTGTCGGTTTTTGCGACGAAGCCTTAGCGATTTAGAGCTTGAAGATTACCTCGGTGCTCGCTTCGCCAATATTCTTTGGAGCGTTCGGCGGTGCATGTTGAGGCGACGGGCCGTCTCGGATACGTTCTTGCCGCAGAGCTCATAGACCCGCTGAATGTGTTCCCAGCGTACGCGATCAGCAGACATAGGGTTTTCCGGCGGCTCGGGGCGCTCCCCTTCACCGGCCAGCAGCGCTTTGCAGACATCATCGGCGTCGGCGGGCTTAGCCAGATAATCCACAGCGCCGAGTTTGACCGCGTGAACGGCGGTCGCCAAATTGCCGTAACCGGTCAGCATAACCATTTTACAATCTTCGCGGGCCTGATGCAGCGCGTCGACAACGGTCAGTCCGTTGCCGTCTTCCAGGCGCATATCCACCACCGCAAATGCGGGCGGGTCGGATTTCACTTTGGCCATGGCTTCTGCCACCGACTCAACGGTCGTCACATTAAAGCCTCTGTGCTCCATGGCACGTCCCAAACGGTTCCGAAATGGCCCATCATCATCCAATATCATCAGCGTCACATCTTCGGGGAGATCATATTCCGTCGGCATATTTTGTCCTTACGGTTTAAAGTGTAGTTTCAATATAAAGGCTTTTACGCAAAAAACCAGATCAAGGACCAAAATTTAGGTAGACATACCTAATATGGCACCAATGGGCCAAACCATGGACACAATAGCCCCGCCATCGGATCGGTTGGCAAATCGTACTTTGGCGCCTGTGCGCTCCAGCAGAGTTTTCGAGATAAATAAACCCAGCCCTAATCCGCCGGCGCGTTTCTTTTCAGCGCGGGCGGTGACATAGGGTTCACCAAGACGGTCCCGAACAGCAGCGTCAAAACCAGGGCCATCATCTGTGATTTGCAGGCTAATATCCTTGTCGCTCCAATCTGCGCTCAGCACCACTTTGGAGGTCGCAAAACTCACCGCGTTTTCAATGAGGTTTCTAAGAGCATACATAAGTTCAGCCCGGCGCTGAACCGTAGGGGGTTCCCCCTCACCGGCCATATCAATATCAATCGAGATGCCGGACTTTATGCCAATATAAGGCTCGCAAGCCTCTGTGAGTAAAACCTCAAGGGACAGATTGTCATGGTACAGATCACCCGCATCGCCGCGCTTACCCAGCTGATTAAGGATCTCACGGCACCGCTCTGTTTGAGACAGTAATAAATCTATGTCTTCGGCCATATGGGTGCCGGCCTTGGCCTCCCGCTTCATTTCCTTGGCGGTCAGACGAATGGTCGCCAGAGGTGTGCCCAATTCATGGGCAGCGGCGGCGGCCATGCCGCCCAGAGCAGAGAGTTTTTGCTCATGGGCCAATACCGCTTCGGTCGCGCGCAAAGCCTCACTCATACGGCGGCTTTCCCGGGCAGAGCGCCAAGCATAGAGCGAGGTAAAAAACATGCCCACAATCAATGCCGACCAAGCGCCCATTCGAAACATGAAGGGGAGCTCAAAATCAGGTTCACTCCACGGCAAGGGCTGAAAGTTACCAACCATGTAAAGGGAGAGACTCGCGGCCAGAAAACCCAGTAGAGCCAGAACGGACCGGGATAATGTGGTCGCGCTAGTGACAACCGGTGCCATAAACAAAAGCGCAAAAGGATTGTTCATGCCGCCTGTCAGCCACAGTAGAACCGCTAACTGCACCAGATCAAAACCGAGCTGGGCCAAGGCTTCCAAGTCACTGACACGGCGGTCAAGCGGCAGGGTAAATGTCACGATCAGATTGACCAAGGCCGACAGGCCAATTACGGCAAAACATTCCAGTAAAGGCACATCATAGCCCAGACCATAGGCCACCAAAAGAATAGCCGCCGTCTGACCGGCAATCGCCATCCAGCGGAGCAATACAAGTGTCGAACGCCGCAGGCGGCCGGAAACGGTCGCGTAATTGCGACCCACTCCGGGTCCCCTAAAAGGAAATAATGTCGCGCGGGTTTTCTCAATGATGGACATAAAAGCTTCTTTGCGTCATGAGGCTCAACGAATGTGATTAAACCATAAGAGCTATATTTCAATGCTAATACGTTTGAAACTCTGCGTGATGTTATGGGCGAGCCTGCTTCTCGCCGTTCCGGCTTTGGCCCAGGAAGGCCCGCAGGACGGCCCTGTTGGGCGGTCCGGGAAAATCGTCAGCTCGGGCACGGCCGATATTGGCGGCGCGTTTGAGCTTACGGATCAAAACGGTGAACGGGTCAATCAAGAGGACTTGAAAGGCAAACCACACATCATTTATTTCGGATTTGGCTATTGCCCCGATGTGTGTCCATTTGATCTACAAAGACTGGGGGCCGCACTCGCCAAAGCAGACCCGGACGGCAAAACTTTTCGGCCGGTATTTATTACGGTTGACCCGCAGCGCGACACTGCCGCGCAGCTCAAACAATATGTGAATAGTAATGGATTCCCGAAAGGCTTGATGGGGTTAACCGGGACGCCCGGTGAAATTGATCAAGCCAAGGCCGCCTATAAAGTTTACGCGCAGAAAATGCCAGACCCAGAAAACACGGCCGGCTATACATTTAATCACTCCAACCTGATCTACCTCATGGATAAAGATGGGCAGTTCGTAGAGTTTTTCTCGGATCAGCAAAGCGTGGGTTTCATCGCCAATCGGCTCTCCAGCTATGCAGGCAAAAGTGGGCGGTTAAAGAAATACCTGCTGGTCGCCACGCTGATTTTCTTGAGCCTGGTCTTTGTCTTGCTGGGCCGCATGGGCCGTAACGCCCTCAAGACGGGAGACGATTCCCCGCCGCAAGGTTAATATGGAGCGCTAATCCGCGATATAATGCTCGAATGAGATATTCACCTCACGAATAAGCGCGTCGAGCGCGTCCATTTGCATGGACCTTTCGTAATCCTGAACACCCTGGCCTTCATTGCCCGGGGCCGCCGGACCATTTCTGAACACTTTGCCGAACTCACCCATATCAATGGGGCGCTGTGGCTGGACGCTCAAACGAAATTTGCCGCCTGTGTCAATCAGGGCACTGTAAGCATCAATAGCCGATTGCATGAGCGCCCGTTGATAATCTGTCTGAGCCCCCATCTTCATGGCCAGCGACGCGGCTTTCGTCGTTTCTTTGACCTCGGCCACAGTCATATTCTTGTCGGCCGCCAGTTTTTCATGGATGCGGTCGATCATGCCGCGATCTGTGAAGGCGGCGTCGATGAAACTGATGGTCGGGGCCTGGTCATTGTTTTCGTTCCCCATATAGCGCCCCATAAACAGAGCTTTCAGGGTGTCGATATTTCCTACCTTATAACTCAAAGACATATCAAAGGCATCAGAGGCGCTGATGCGCGTCGCCTCTTCGGTGAGCGTCTTGGCCTGTTTGTCAAAAGATGTCTGGCTGGAGACTGACATATTGATTTTGTCATACCCGATCTCGGCAAATGGATTATCAGACCAGCGCTGCTTTTGGGCATTTGTCTGATATTGGGGTTTAGTTTCGATCAAAATGTTCGGTACATCAATCTTGCGGGTAAACTGATCGGATTGGGTATCAGAGTGCCAGAGCGATGCTTGATCCACTTGCACCAGATCCATATCTGTTTCTGTTTTGAACCCTTGAACCGTGGCGCTCTGAACCCAGGGTGAGAACAGATCCGACCCGTTTGCGCCCATCATAGACGCCCTGCCGGGTTCAAAACGATCCATGACGTCACCCTTAAAGCCAGAGACCTGAATGGAAATCATATCTGTCTGGCGGGCCACGCCTTTATAATCATGGGATTGGCCGCTGAAATTACTGGCCTGAAATGAATAATCATCCGTGCCGTCGATTTTTGACAGGGCAGCAAATCCGAGCGTGGTGACTTCCTCAACCTTTTTCGTTTCGGGTTCAGGCAATTTGCCATTTTCCATGTCGACCAGAGCTTCGCTGGCCGTATAAAAACGGACCTCGTCCTGTTTGACGATTCGGACATTCTCCACAAAGGCTTCGGGCATGGTCGGTAGCTGGCCAGGCTCCATCAAACGCATTAAATGGTCCATGGGCGAAACAGTGTCATCTTTTTGAACCGCTGACAGGCTGTCTTTCACGGTCTCGCCGTCAGGCATTTTCATACCCATGGCGTCGATGGTGATCACCGTATTGTCGCCCGGTGCGTTCACCTTAACTTTCGAGGCCGAAACCGCGTCGTAATAGGCTTTATTGCCGTCCAGCAAACGCAATCCAGAAACTTCCAGATTGGCGGCCTGCATTTGGTCGCCGTCCTGAGTCACGCTAAAATTCGTGAACGTGTAATTGCCATTCTCGCCTTTTCGCGTATCCCAGCTCACTGTGTCGCTGGGCTCCCAAAGGCCGATTTGCTTGAGCGCATTTTGGGCTTCACTGGCCTCAACCGTGCGGACTTCGCCCACCTGAGTGATCTTGGCCCGAAGATCAGAAGGAGCCACCGCCGGGGCGGCGTCAGGTATAATCA
>CALDSY010000180.1 GCA_937924355.1 uncultured Caulobacterales bacterium | reverse complement strand
GTCACCATTTTGTCCCGGATTTTCGGGACAGCTTTGAAAAAGTCAGCGGCTTCATCGACCGTCAAATTCAAAACGTCTGAAATAGATTTTCCTTTGAATTTGATGTCCAGCGTTTCCCGATTGTAGCGGGCGCCTTTGCAGATGTCACAGGTCACATAAACATCGGGCAAAAAGTGCATCTCGATCTTTATAACGCCAGCGCCCTGGCAGGCCTCACAACGCCCGCCTTTGACATTAAATGAGAAGCGCCCGGGCTTATATCCGCGCGCCTTTGCTTCTGGCAGGCCAGAGAACCAGTCACGGATTGGCGTGAACGCCCCCGTATAGGTGGCAGGATTAGAACGCGGGGTCCGTCCAATCGGGGACTGATCAATCTGGATAATCTTGTCGAGATATTCAAACCCTTCGGCGCTGTCATAAGGCATGGGCTGAACCGATGAATTATTGAGCTTGCGGGCGGCCGCCTTGTAAAGTGTTTCGACCGTCAAAGTGGACTTGCCGCCTCCTGACACCCCGGTGACGCAAATAAACATACCCAAAGGGAACTCGGCCGTAACATTTTTAAGATTATTGCCTTTGACCCCTTTAAGGACCAGTTTCTTGCCGTCCTTACCTTGACGGCGTTCATCTGGCAGACGAATTTGCTTTTTACCGGTCAGATATTGACCCGTCAGAGATTTGCTATTCTTTTTAATTTGTGCCGGTGTCCCTTCAGCAATAATCTGGCCGCCATGAATACCGGCCAAAGGGCCCATATCGATCACATGATCAGCCGTCAGGATGGCATCTTCATCATGTTCCACGACAAGGACGGTATTTCCCAAATCCCGCAGATTCTGCAAGGTTTCGAGAAGTCTGGCATTATCCCGCTGATGAAGCCCAATAGAGGGCTCATCCAGGACATATAAAACGCCCGTAAGGCCTGAACCGATTTGTGATGCCAGACGGATCCGCTGGCTCTCACCACCAGACAGTGAACCCGATCCGCGGCCAAGGGTCAGATAATCCAAACCGACGGCATTCAAAAACTCAAGACGGTCGCAGATTTCCTTTAAAATTGGGCGCGCAATTTCCATTTGCTTTTTGGTCAAATCTTTCGGCAAGGCTAGGAAGCAATCCCGAGCATCCCGGATCGACATCTCCGAGGTCTCGGAAATCGGCATGCCAGCCACTTTAACACTCAATGCCTCTGGTTTTAGCCGTCGGCCATCGCAGGCCGTACAGTCGGAATCGGACATATATTTGGATAGCTCTTCACGCATCCAATTGCTCTCAGTCTCCCGGTAGCGCCGTTCCAAATTTGGTATGACCCCCTCGAAAGGCTTGGTGGTTTCATAGCGTCGTCCATCATCCTTGTAGACGAATTTAATGGCCTGTCCCTGAGTGCCGTAAAGAACGATATCCTTGGCACCATCCCCCAACGCTTCCCAAGGCATGTCAGTTGAGAACCCGTAATGGTCGGATAGGGCTTTCAAGGTTTGCATATAAAGACTGCTGGGCGTTTTTGACCACGGGGCAATGGCGCCTCCGCCCAAAGATTTATTTTCTTGCGGCACAACGAGGCCGGAATCGAATTTCAATTCTTGTCCCAACCCGTCACATACGGGGCAGGCTCCATGGGGACTGTTGAAGGAAAAAAGGCGTGGTTCTATCTCCGGGATTGTAAACCCAGATACTGGGCACGCGAATTTTTCGCTAAACAATATGCGTTCGCCGTCGTCCTCTGCAATTTCTGCAATTGCGAGACCATCTGCAAGCTTCAGCGCCGTTTCGATACTATCGGCGAGGCGGGTTTCAATTTCATCTCTTATGACAACCCGGTCAACGACAACATCAATGTCATGCTTGAACTTTTTATCGAGGGTTGGCGCTTCTTCAATCCGGTAAAACTCGCCGTCGATCTTTGCCCGTTGAAATCCTTGTTTCATAAGATCGGCAAATTCTTTTCGGTACTCGCCTTTGCGGCCACGAACGATCGGCGCCAATATATAAAGCCGCGTTCCTTCAGGGAGTTTCAAAACTCGGTCAACCATTTGGGACACAGTTTGGCTCTCAATTGGTAGTCCGGTTGCGGGCGAATATGGGACGCCGGCCCGCGCCCAAAGAAGACGCATATAATCGTAGATCTCTGTCACGGTCCCCACAGTGGAGCGCGGATTTCTCGACGTTGTCTTTTGTTCAATAGAAATTGCCGGCGACAGACCTTCGATGGAATCCACGTCGGGCTTGCCCTGCATTTCCAAGAACTGACGCGCATAGGCCGAAAGACTTTCGACATATCGTCTTTGTCCCTCTGCATATATGGTGTCAAACGCCAGCGAAGACTTGCCTGAGCCTGAAAGCCCCGTAATCACCACGAGCCGATCCCGAGGAATATCCACGCTCACATCCTTGAGATTATGTTCGCGCGCGCCTCTGACCTGAATGGATTTAAGCGTGGACATAAAAATTGGCCTTATTCGTGTGGACAGAATGGATCTAGAAGGCGCGAAAGACTTGAATATCGCCCGCAGACAAAACAATATTGCTATAAAATGTGCAAGTTAGAATCAGGACTTGCCAACAAGAACATAATGTGAACATAATAGAGCAAGTCAAGCTAAAGGTGAAACTATGGCCGGTTCAGTGAATAAAGTTATTTTGGTGGGTAATGTGGGCAAGGACCCGGAAACCCGTTCGTTTAGTAATGGCGGAAAAGTCTGTAACTTTTCACTCGCCACATCAGAGACCTGGAAGGACAAGCAGTCCGGAGAGCGGCGTGAGAGCACGCAATGGCATAATATCGCTGTGTTCAACGAAAACCTGGTTCGCGTGATCGAGAATTACGTAAAAAAAGGTACAAAGCTTTATCTGGAAGGGCAGCTTCAGACCCGTAAGTGGCAAGACCGCGACGGCAATGACCGATGGACGACCGAAGTGGTTTTACAGCGATTTAGAGGCGAACTTGTTTTGCTAGATAGCCGCGGTAGCGGCGGCGGAGATCGCGGCGGATATGATCAATCCCGCAATATCAGCGATCAAAGTTCCGGCGGCGGATCAAGATCTGCGTCGGCCCAGGAAGGGCCAACGGAAAGTTTTGAACTGGATGATGAAATTCCGTTTTAGCGCTTAGTTACTGAGCGCCTTGTCGAGCATTTCGTCGAGGCGTTCAACGCTGGCCCCGGCGACAAATTCGTCTTCGAATAGGAAAAACGGTGTGCCGTTAAATGGACGGATTTTGCGGATCAGCGTCATTGTATTTTCGACATGTTCAACGATCTCGGGATCTTCCATGTCTTCGCGCATCTTTTTCACATTGACACCATTTTCTTCGGCAAGCTCGTCAATGCGATCATCCGTTAGGCGATTGGCATTCATCAGGGCCATGTGCATTTCAAAATATTTGTCTTGGCGCGCGGCGGCGAGGGCAGCCTTTGAGGCATTGATGGATGTACGGGTCCGGCTATCCAGTATCGGGGTTTCCTTGAAGATCACACGGACATCATTGGGGTGTTCTTCCAAGACATTGGCGACCCAGTCTGTCGTGCGCTTACAATAGGTACAATTATAGTCAAAGAACTCTACGATAGTGACTTTGGCGTTATCAGGCCCCATGACAACATCACGCTTTTCATCGTAAATAGCGGTTTTGACTTCGTTGATTGAGTCCCAGTTCTGATTTTCTTCGTGCGCAACCAGTGCGTCCATAACCAATTCCGGATTTTCCATGATATATTCATGGACGATTTTGCCGATCGCCTCTTTATCCGACACGTTCACGCTGGATTGCGAACAGGCCGGGACTGCGATGAGCGCTGTTGCCAGCATTACGGTCTTTAGATATTTCACACTTGTCTCCACAACTTTTGTCACGATTATCTCCTCGTGTTATTGTAAAATAGTTACTGACATCTTTGCCGGGCTTTCTTTTTGTCCTTGGCAAGTTGTGTTTCGGAAATCGCGATGATGTCGCTAGCCCGTCTCCACTGAGAGGTTCCGCGCTCGAGACCCTTTTGGGCCCGCCGCGCAAAAGACATGGAACGATGATAGCAACTCATGGCATAGGATTGTTCGGCGATGGCATATTTCGCTAGCGAATCTTTGCCTTGCTGACCATAGGCTTGGGAGAGGTAATACCAGGCCGCCGAATTTTTTGGTTCTGTTATCAAGGCAGATTTCAAGAGCTCTACAGCTTTGTGGTTTTGATCATTGGCGGGCAAATTCAAATATGCTTGAGCGGCTGAAATCTTGAACAGAGGGGCTTCGGGTTTTAATTCCATGGCCCGGTTGATCGGTCCAATAGATTCTTCACCGCGTCCGCTCTCATAAAGAATCTGCCATTTCAATTCATGATAATATGGGTTCTGTGAATCCGTTTCGATCAAAGCATCAACTTCTTTTAATGCGCTTTTGAGGCTGGCCCCTTTGTAATAGGCGACGGCACGCGCGTAACGGGCCGGGTTAGACGTATCCGATAATGGAAAGCGGCTAAAGACGGATTGCTGGCCGTCCAGGAAACCTCTTAGTTTGGCTTGCGTCATTTCCAGCTTGTAAATGTCTTCGTCACTATCGGGCTTATCCGTATAGGGGCTTTCATCGACAACCTCTCGCAGCGCATCAATTCTGTTACTAGACAATGGGTGACTGCGGAAATAGGGACGACGTTTTGAATTCGAAAGGACTTCCTGATAGCGGAACTTTTCAAAGAACTGGATAAGTCCTTTGCCTGATTGGCCCGTTCTTTCCAGATATTGAGCGGCATATTGATCAGCGGCGGATTCATTCACCCGAGTATAAGCCAGGACTTCCAATGCACCGAACTGCGGCGCGCCGGCAATAATGGCACTGCCAGCAGCGCCTTCGCCTGCCAAAATGGCAGCGAGTCCCAGGCCGGCGGCAATCAACATAGAGCCGTAGGCACTGCGTTGGCCATAATCGCTTCGAACAAGGTGGCCGCCGGCAATATGACCGGCCTCATGGGCTATCACGCCTTTTAACTGATTGGGCGTATGGGATTCTAAAATGAGGCCCGTATGCAAAAATATATTCTGACCGCGGGTCACAAAGGCATTCAGAGAATTATCATTGACGATATAAATATCAACGGCTTTGGGATCGAGGCCTCCGGCCCGAATAAGCGGCTCAGAAAAGTCTCGGAGTATTTCTTCTATCTCTGTATCTCGTATAAGAGATTGCGCGTAAGCCGAATTCACGGAAAACAAACACAGTGTAATGACTGTGAATATCTGCGCGAATAGAGCTGAAAAAGATCGTTTGCGGTCCATAAACGGGGTCCAATTTGCCAAATTACAATTTACGTATAGCAAAATTCGCCTGAATGAGTGGTAACAAAATAGTGTCGAGAGCAGTTAATGACTGATATTTAATAAATCAGCTTTTTCGGTTCCACCATCCCAGACGTTTTTTACCTGTCTTTTTCTTGTCTGCCACTTCGACGTCTTCTGAGGGCTTCTCAGCCTCAACCTTTTTCTTACGCGTGCGGGTCGCTTTAGCCGGCGTTGCGTCCTTTGACTCCGACTTTTTCTCGTCAGTTTTTGAGGCACGAGCAGGGGCTTTGCGCCGTGTTGTCGACTTGGACACTTTTTTCTCGGGCGTTTCAGCGGCTTTCTCGCTACTGCCGTCTTTAGATGATTCTGCCTTTTTAGCGGGTTTTGCCTTTGCTTTTGACTTCGGCTTTTCGGCCTCTTTCTTGTCGTCCTTTTTGGACTTATCGTCTTCTTTGGATTTGGCTGGTGCGCGTCGGCGCGATTTTTTAGGCGCTTCCTTGGTGTCGTCTTTGCTGTCGACGTCACTCGTTTTAGCTTTGGAACGACGTCGGCGGGATTTGGGCTTCTCTTCCGAACTATCATCGTCAGCTGAGCCCTCATTGGCAGGGCCATCTTTCTCTGCAGTTTTGGAACTCTTCGGCGCGCGACGTCGACGAGATTTCGGCTTTTCTTCTTTTTCCGTGTCACCAGTTTCAGATTCGGTCGTTTCCTCAACGGTGGTTTCCTCAGAAACCTCCTCAGAAGACTTGCGGCGACGGCCGCCACGACGGCCGCGACGTCGGCGCTTTTTCGGTGCATCCTCATCATCGTCTTCGGTGATATTATTTTCACCATCCGATTGATCTTTGGATTTAGTCTTTTTCGATTTGTCTTTCTTGGACATCTCTTTTTTGAGGGCCGTCTCAATGACAGCCAAAGGATCTTCGTTTTTACCGGTCCTTTTCTGCTCTACGATCAGCTCGAAATGCGGGGACATAATCTCCGGATCCGCTTCGACGACTGCATACATGCTGAATTTATCGCGGATTTCTTGTAATTCATCCCGCTTATGATTGAGAATGAAGGCCGCCACATCCGGAG
The DNA here is from genome assembly GCA_937924355.1 of uncultured Caulobacterales bacterium. GTDB lineage: Bacteria > Pseudomonadota > Alphaproteobacteria > Caulobacterales > Maricaulaceae > JACOMS01. Next base: position 18,246 of record CALDSY010000180.1, on the reverse strand, counting down.
CAACTTTCAACTTGGCCTTTTCGGTTTGGGCGCGCGCCGCCAGTTCATCCAGAGCGCGGAGGGCTTTTAGAGCGCTCGACTCGATCGTCCGTTTGCGACCCACACCTTCGCAATGCGGGCAAGAAATCGTTGATCCTTCCAGCAGGCTTCGGCGCCGCCTTTGACGTGAAATCTCCATCAGGCCAAATTGCGATATACGTCCGGCCTGAACGCGAGCCCGGTCATTGGATAAAGCCTCTTTCATACGCTTTTCCACGGCACGATTATTCCGGTATTCGTCCATATCGATAAAATCGATGACGACCAAGCCGGCAAGATCCCGTAAACGCATCTGGCGCGCAACCTCTTCGGCGGCTTCCAAATTGGTTTTCAGAGCGGTCCGTTCAACGTTCCGTTCTTTTGTGGACCGGCCCGAGTTAACATCCACAGAAACAAGGGCTTCTGTTGGGTGAATGACAAGATAGCCGCCCGATTTAAGCTGAACGACGGATTCCAAGCTTTCTTCGATTTGACTTTCAACCTGATATCTCAAGAAGAGGGGGATTTCCTCTTTATATGCCTTTACGTTTTTGGCGTGGCTCGGCATCAACATTTTGATGAAGTCTTTCGCGGTTTTATAGGCCTCATCACCTTGAACCAGCACTTCTTTGATGTCTTTATTATACAGATCCCGGATCGATCGTTTGACCAAATTGCCTTCTTCATGAATCAGGGCAGGCGCGATCGATTTCAGGGTCGTCGAACGGGTGGTTTCCCACAGACGGCAAAGATAGTCATAGTCGCGTTTTATCTCGGTCTTCGTCCGCTTAGCCCCGGCGGTTCGAACAATGACGCCCATGCCTTGAGGGACTTTGAACTCGGACACGATTGATTTCAAACGTTTCCGATCAGAGCCGTTGGCGATTTTGCGAGAAATCCCGCCGCCTTTTGGCGTATTTGGCATCAGTACACAATATCGTCCCGCTAGAGACAAATATGTGGTCATGGCGGCCCCTTTGTTGCCGCGCTCTTCCTTGACCACTTGAATAAGTAGAATCTGACCTCTTTTGATCACTTCCTGGATTTTATATCTGTGCCGGAATGAGCGTGAACGTCGTTGCTTGGCCGTCTTTTCTTGTTCATCGGCAACGTCTTCGTCGGCATCCGTGACAACGCTTTCGGCTTTGTCAGATTTTTTCGACCGTCTCTTGCCGTTTTTCTTGTCGTCTTTCTTTTTGGCGCTTTTCTTGCCCTTGGCAGAGGGCTTTTCGTCCTGATCGTCTTCCGATTCGGTCTCGGAATCGGGTTCTGTTTCCGCCTCGGATTCTGAGTCAGAGTCTGACTCATCTGTGGCGTCGGCATCATCTTCGGCTTCTTCTTCTGCCGCACGTTCTTTTGCCTCAGCCTCTTCAGCTTCAAGCAACGCCATGCGATCCTCATAAGGGATCTGGTAATAGTCGGGGTGAATTTCGCTGAAAGCTAAAAAACCGTGGCGATTGCCACCATATTCCACAAAAGCTGCCTGAAGAGAAGGTTCCACCCGTGTTACACGGGCGAGATACAAGTTTCCTCTTAATTGTTTTTTGGCTGCACTTTCAAAGTCAAGTTCATCAACTTTCGTTCCGTCGACGATCACGACCCGGGTCTCTTCCGGGTGGCCTGCGTCGATTAACATTCTTTTTGTCATTAATTTCTCCGATAGGCCCGGAAATAGACATTTTTCGCGCCCATGGGGCTGCGTTCCAAGTCGAGAGAGGGCCTAAGTTCTTGTTTTGATTTTCGGACATAACAGAGCCGGAGTGCTGCATTGCGCACATCCTATCGTTTAACATATCGAGCTCTGAATACATCATAATCCTGTGAATACCCAGCATTTTGGCGGGGCGATTAGTAACCGGAAATAGAATCCGGTAAGCGCTGCATAGCACTAACGTTATCTTACAAGCAAAGCATTTATAAGGTGTTGCGATCAAAATTCAGTTGCGCATCTGTTTAGTAACCGAATTATAACACTCTGCCGCCTATTAATACTTTGTTTATAATGGGATTTTGCGTTGCGCCTTGGTATTTATACCGCTTTTCTAAGTATGTTTTGGGCCTTTTCGGCCCTGGCGGGTGAAGTACATGATATTAAGGCCGTGCAGTCGGCTCCAACTCAGGCTGAGATTTCCTTTTCCACGGTCGGCATTGAAAAATCCCATGTCAAAGTCTTTCAAATTCCAGGCGACAAGCCCCGAATTGTCGTTGATATATCCGAAGGACAATCAAAATTATTGAAATCGGGAAGTTATAAAGCGAGCGCCGGGCCGTCCATTGCCGGGATTCGGGGTGCGATTCAGCCCGATAAATCCGTTAGATTCGTTGTTGATCTTCTGCCGGGGTCGAAAATGAACGCCAAGACCGTTGAGGCGGATCGGATCGTCCTTATTGTTGAGACGCCCAGATTGAAAGCCGAGCCTCGATTTGAGCGGGCCTCCACACAACGCGTCATTAAAAATCCTGCGAAGGTTCCGCACCCAAGAGCGAAACCCGTTCCGGAACGCAAGCCTATCATTGTTATTGATGCAGGCCATGGCGGCCATGATCCCGGTGCTTTGGGGACCAAGGGGCTTAGAGAGAAAAAGGTCACGCTGAAAGCGGCCCTCGAGTTAAAGCGGCAATTGCTGTCTACGGGTCGGTACAAAGTCGTACTGACACGGGGCGATGACCGCTATATTGAACATGATGACCGACTAAGGGTCGCTCGTGCTAATAGTGCGGACTTGTTTATTTCTATTCATGCCGATGCGACGGAGGGTAAAACGGCTCGTGGCGCTTCTGTCTACACGCTAGCGGATCGGGCCAAAAACCGTTCAAAACGGATCGTCAATTCCCAAAACTGGATCATGGACGTCAATCTATCAGAGCAAACGGATAAAGTCGGCGATATTCTGGTGGATTTAGCACAGAGAAACACATTTTCTCAGTCGACGGAATTTGCCGATATCCTGATTTCTAAATTGGGGACCTCAACACATCTTCTGCGAAACACCCATCGGCGGGCAGGATATTATGTGTTGTTGGCCCCGGATGTGCCCGCCGTCTTGTTAGAGCTAGGGTTTATCTCCAACCCGACCGATGAACGGCTTTTGAATTCTGATGCGCACCGGCGCAATCTTATGACGTCTGTTACCGCTGCGATTAACGCCTATTTTAACCGTTAAACGGGTGACATTGCCCGCGATTTCGGCCATTTTCCCAATGATGAATCATCAAAGCCTTAAAAGCGCCGCAATCGCTGCGCAGGAAAAGGGAAAAAGGAATTCGCATGTCGGCTGTCAAAAAGGTTTTTTCCTGGCGAGTCTTTAAATGGCTGTTACTGATGGGCCTGTTTATAGGCATTTGTGTTTTTCTCTTTGTCCTGATTTTTATCCTGCGGGCGTCCAAAGATCTGCCGTCACCAGAAGCCCTGGCTGAATATGCGCCGCCGGTTATGACCCGGGTCCATGCAGGCGACGGCAAACTCATTCAGGAATATGCCGAGCAGCACCGGGTTTTCGTGCCGATCGAGTCGATCCCGAAGAAGGTTCAGCACGCATTTGTGGCGGCTGAAGACCAGCGGTTTTATTCCCATGATGGGTTTGATGGCCGGGGATTTACGCGCGCTATGATTTCCAATGTAGGGAACAAGCTTGGCGGACGAAGGCTGGAAGGGGCGTCGACCATTACGCAGCAAGTCGCCAAAAACATTTTGGTTGGGAACGAATATAGCGTCGCACGTAAAGTTCGCGAAATCATTACCGCCCGGCGAATGGAAAAGGTCATGGATAAAGACCATATCCTAGAGCTTTATCTCAATGAAATTTATCTCGGCGACCGCTCTTATGGTGTGGCCGCTGCCGCCTTAAATTACTTCGGTAAGTCATTGGAAGAATTGAACTTATCAGAAATCGGGTATTTGGCTGCACTGCCCAAGGCACCCAATAATTATGATTTGAATAAGCAAAAAGACCGGGCCATGGCGCGCCGGGATTATGTGCTCAACCGTATGGTTGAGGAGGAGTATATTTCAAATGATGAAGCCGATCACGCCCGCACTTTGGACCTTGAGAATATCAAGCGCCTAACCGGCGAAGAGTTTTTGGCGTCGGGTTACTTTGTCGAAGAAGCCCGCAAGAAAATATTTTCAATGTACGGCGAAGAAGAATTGTACCAGGGCGGCTTGTCCATTCGAACAACGCTGGACACCAATCTACAGCTTATAGGCCGTAGAGCTATTCGAAATGGTCTCGAAGCCTATGACAAGCGTTACGGATATAGAGGCCCGTTGGGGAATTTTGAAAATTTTGAAGATTGGAAAACGCGGCTTGATGGTTTCGAGGCCCCAAAAGATATCGAAGACTGGCGCGTTGCGCTTGTCCTTGAAGCCGGGGCAAAATCCGCCAAATTGGGACTAGCAAAAAAGTCAGGCGAAGAGGAGCGACCTGAACAAGGCATTCTGTCTTTTGACGACATGAAATGGGCCCGCCCCGTCAAGGACAACAAGCCGGGCGCTGCGCCAAAGCAGTTGGATAAGGTGCTAAAACTCGGGGACGTTATCCTCGTGTCCAAGAAAGCCAAGTCCAAGAATAATTGGGTTCTGCAGCAAATTCCTGAGGTCAATGGCGGCCTAATGGCTATGGACCCGCATACGGGCCGCGTGCTCGCGCTTGTCGGCGGTTACAGCTTTCAGCAAAACCAGTTTAACCGCGCGACGCAGGCTTTGCGGCAGCCCGGCTCCTCCTTCAAACCCTTCGTATATGCGGCGGCTCTTGATCAGGGCTGGACCCCAGCAGATCAGGTTTTAGATGCGCCGTTTGTCATCAAGCGTGACGATGAAAAATGTTTTGAAAATGAGTTAGGACGGCTTGAGTTACGGCCGGTTGATGAAGACGGGCAGGAAATCCCATTGGCGGAAGACCACGAGCCCGCCGAAGATGATCACGAAGAGTGTGAGCGGTTTTACAAGCCCGGAAATTACGCGGAAGGCCGCTTTTACGGGTTGAGTACTTTACGTCTTGGGGTCGAGAAATCTCGGAACGCCATGACGGTTAGGCTGGCTAATGACATCGGCATGGTCGAAATCATGGAGTACGGAAAAAAGTTTGATATTTATGATGACCCAAAACCGGAATTAGGTTGGGTCTTGGGCGCCGGCGAAACCACCATGATGCGCCTATCCGCGGCCTATTCGACGCTTATCAATGGCGGCAAACAGGTCAAACCCTATATTCTTGATCGTGTTCAGGACGGAAAAGGCAAAACCGTCTATGTTGAAGGCAACGTGCTTTGCCAAGCCTGTGCTGCGGATGAATGGGACGGCGGCCCGCCGCCAGAACTGCCAGACGATCGAGCGCAGGTTGTTGATGCTGTCACGGCCTATCAGGTCACATATATGCTTCAGGGTGTTGTGGAGAACGGCACTGGAATCATTATCAAATCCCTTGGACGACCACTTGGCGGAAAGACCGGGACGACCAACGACTATAAAGATGCTTGGTTCATGGGCTTCTCACCAGATCTGGTTGTGGGGGTCTATGTGGGATATGACAATCCTCGCGGGCTCAACAACGAGGCTGGCTCCAAAGCGGCTGCGCCTATATTCAAGGAATTCATGCAATATGCTTTGAAAGATAAATCAGCCGTGCCGTTTCGTATTCCGGAGGGCGTCTCATTCTCTCCGATCAATAGGAATACAGGAGAACCATCGTTTATTGGGGCGCCTGAATACATCTTGGAAGCGTTCAAACCTGGCACTGAACCGAATGTTTCGGAGAGCTCTAATACCATCAGAATTGGTAAGGGATCAGACACCTTTGTTCCAAACATAGGATCCCCGAATATTGTCGCCCCTGTCGACGTATCGCAAGAAAACGATGGGAGCGAAACCGGTGAAGAAAAGCCTGTTGACGAAGCCGCCAACAGTCCTGATAACGCCGAGACAAATGAGCCTAAAGTTTCACTCCCCAAACCCACGCTGCCTGAAGTCCCAGAAACGGAAGAGCCTTCCGAAGACGAACTTGAGGACGAACTGGATGACGGGTTGTATTAGAGTTTAAGAATGCGTGCAGAAATCGAACAATTAAAACAGGCCATCGAAACGTCTTTATCGCTTTTACGGAGGCGTCTTTGACTGGGAAACCTCAGAACGGCGCTTAGCCGAGCTTAACGCGCTTTCCGAAAATCCATCATTCTGGGACAACCCCCAGAAAGCCCAAAAGCTTATGCGTGAGCGCAGTCAGCTTGAAACGGCGTTTGAGAATATCAATCGTATTGAAACGGACCTCTCGGATACTCTAGAGCTGATTGAACTTGCGGAAATGGAAGAGGATCACGATCTATTGGAAGAAGCTGATGCTGCTCTTAAGGCCTTGAAAGAAAAGAGTTATGAGGCCGAGCTACAGGCTTTATTGTCCGGTGAAGCCGATGGGAATGACTGCTTTATCGAGATCAACCCCGGCGCAGGCGGCACCGAAGCGCAGGACTGGGCTCAGATGCTTCTGCGGATGTATCTTCGTTGGGCCAATATGCGCGGCATGAAGGTCGATGTTTTGGAAGAGCAAGCGGGCGACGAAGCGGGCATTAAATCTGCGACAATCAAAGTCAAAGGTGAAAGCGCTTATGGATGGTTGAAAAGCGAGTCTGGCGTCCATCGCCTGGTTCGGATTTCACCTTTTGATTCGAATGCCAAACGCCACACCAGTTTTGCCAGTGTCTGGGTTTATCCTGAAATTGACGACACTATCGAAATCGATGTTAACGAAAGCGATTGCCGGATCGATACCTACAGAGCTTCGGGCGCAGGAGGGCAGCATGTCAATAAAACCGATAGCGCCGTTCGCATTACGCATTTGCCCACCGGTATTGTCGTTCAATGTCAAAATGATCGCTCGCAACATAAGAACCGTTCCCAGGCGTGGGATATGCTAAGGGCGCGCTTGTACGAACAAGAGCTGCAAAGACGTGAGGAGGCCGCACAAAGTGAGGCCGAGTCAAAGTCTGAAATAGGGTGGGGACACCAGATTAGGTCCTACGTGCTGCAGCCCTATCAGCTTGTAAAAGATCTACGCACAAATGTGGAAACCTCTGACACCTCAGGCGTATTAGACGGCAAGATAGACTTATTCCTGTCCGCTGCACTCAGCGAAAAAGCAGGCGTTTCAGAGACAGATTAGCGGGCTAAGCTGTTTTAGGCTGAACGGATTTCGGCTTGGAAATCGGGGCTGCTGCCTGTTTACGACGCGAACACTTACCGTCGAAAAAAGCACCATTTGAGATGGTCAGTTTATCCTGTGTGATATCGGCCTGCACATTAGCAGTCTCGGCCAATTCAACGAGGCTGGCATTGATCTTTCCGGTTACTTTACCACGAACAATCACAGACTTGGCTTTGATGTCGCCGCTGATCGCGCCTTGCTCACCAATCGTAATACCAGAGGCCGTGATATTGCCTTCAAGACGTCCATCAATCTGAAGATCGCCATCCGTGCGGATTTCGCCGATAATGGTGATGTCCCGGCCTAGAATAGAAGGGGCAGACGCCACAGGTCTCGGTGCCGACTTTTTCGGGGCCTCGCTCGCGGTTGGAGCAGGTTTTGAAGAATTGGAATTCGTCTTACTGAACATAAAGGCCGGCCTTTAAAAACTTATCCGGATCGTATGCCCGGTCTTGAAATGTTACTTCATAGTGAAGGTGAGGGCCAGTACTTCTTCCTGAACTTCCCATTTCACCGACTCTGTCACCCTTCTTAACAACTTGGCCTTTTTTTACCAGAGTTTTCGACAGGTGTGCGTATTTTGTTATGAAACCGTGACCATGGTCAACAAAGACGACCCGGCCATAATTAGATTTGCGGCCTGAGTGGATAACCACACCGTCAGCGGTCGCGATAATCTTAGCGCCGTGACGTGCGCCAATGTCCACAGCCTGGTGCATGGCTGGACGCTTCGTAAAGGGATCTTTTCGGACGCCAAACGCACTGGTTAGCCGTGCATTACCCTCCACGGGAAATCCGAGTGGAAGGCTCTCGATGGCGTCTTCTAGCATTTTAGATTCTGCGACGCGCGCTTGAATGGAAATCACACGCGGATCACCGTCTTCTACGCTTGTAATATCAAACAAAGGACCTCCGGTACCTGGGCTTCCTGCGCTCAATATATCTGAAACGTTAAGATCGGTAGCCTCGATAATTGCCCTGGATCTCTCGATATCGCTTAACGTATCAAATTCAGCTTTCATGAGAATATCGTTCTGGGTCGAATCCAAATTCATAAGGGAGCGATCCGCATCCGTACCCAAATCGACCTCAGCGGTTTTTATAACTGAAACACGCGATTCCCGCTCATTTGAATCACGAACGCCCGGCGCTCTCAAGTATGTAGGTTTGAACTGCGTGGTTAACCCGAATTCAGGTAGAGATGGGTCTAGGACAGGTTGATCGAGATGCTTTGCTAGCGTTGCGTGCTTTTCTTGAAGGTTTTTCGCGATCTTCTCGAAATCCTGCTGTTGTTGATTGAGCTGAAACTCGGCACTCTCAAGGCGGGCCTTATAATTTTCGAGCGTGCGCTCATATTCTGCTTTGATCAACCGGTTTTTCTTGGACGCACCAGCAATAGGGTTGAAGCCCCAGATAACATTCAGCACAGTTACAAGACACCACAAAGCCGTCGCACCGAGTAATGATGTGATCATGACTTGCGTGCGGGTCTTGAGCACATAATAGCTCACTTCTCCTCCAGAACGCAGATAAATCTGACGTTCAGGAAAATAGCGTAGGACGGCCGCCTTCGCTTCCTCTCTCAAATTACCGAACATTTATTCCCCAAGGCAGTCTTATTTCAGCCAAACAACAAAATACTGACGCCTTTTTCAAGCGATAAATTGTTACAAACTCTGTTTTTTCCAAAAAGTAATAATTCATGACAATGGCAGGTAGAAATCTTCGTATAATTCGGCGTTAAAACGGGCTATTTTGTTGAAAGGGGGCTTGAGAGCTCCCTTAAAGTGCGAGCGCACAAGATCGTGAAAGTAATTCACGGCATCTTTTGAGCGCTTTTCCGCGACAAAATTGAACCATTTTGTTCCGAAATAAACGTGCTGAACCTCCTCACTTAGAATCACTTCGAGTATTAATACGGCTTCGGGGTCGTTGTTTTTCCTTAATTTTTCAATAATTTGTGGCGTTACATCCAAACCACGCGCTTCCAAAACCATCGGAGCAACCGCTAATCTTGCCGCAATATCCCGCGACGTATCGATAGCGGCGTCCCACAGGCCGTTATGTGCAGGAAATGTGCCATATTCGAACCCCTTTTCCTTGAGATATGCGTTAACCATAGAGAAGTGCCGGGCTTCATCCGATGCCACGCTCAGCCAGTCTGTAATAAATTCAAGCCGATTTAAGTCGGTTTCAAATACATCATCAGAAGAAAACCTAATGAGCAAGTCCAGCGCCAAATTGATGGCATTGAACTCAATATGGGCAACCGCGTGCATGAGCGCTGCCTTCCCTTTGGTTGAACCCATTCTGCGCCGCGGGACGTCGGCGGGCGGGACCAAAGCGGGTTTGGCCGGTCTACCTGGGTTCATATTAGGGGCTGGATATTCCGAGGGTAGGGCATTTGATTCTTGCCATGCCTCATATAATTGTATGGCTTGTTCGGCTTTTGCTTCGGGATCTGGACAGTCCAAAGCCTGTTTCGCCTGAACGAGCACTTCCATAAAAACTAGGCCGCTTGAACGCGCGCTAAGACATCTTCCGCGTGGTTCTTGACTTTAACCTTGGGCCAAATTTCGACAATCTTACCGTCGGGGCCGATCAGGAACGTCGCCCGCTGGATGCCCATATAGGTTTTCCCGTACATTTTCTTCTCGACCCAGACGCCGTAATCTTCGGTAACTTTACCCTCAAGGTCAGCGCCAAGGCTGATGGTCAAATCTTGTTTCGCGATAAAGTTTTCATGTTTTTTGACGCTGTCCCGCGACACACCCAAAATTTCGCAACTGGCCTTGGTGAAATCTTTCTTGAGCGCCGAGAAGTCTTTCGCTTCGACTGTACAGCCGGGTGTATTGTCCTTTGGATAAAAATAAAGAACCAGATATTTTCCTGAGTAATCAGCTAGTGAGACGGTTTTTCCGCTTTCGGCGGGCATCGTAAAATCCGGTGCGGTATCTCCAACATTCAGTGACATAGTAATCCTCTCAAACTAAGCGGGGCGTATAAGCGCGTGCCGCTTCTTACCGACGGATACTTTTATGACCCCATCTACTATATCGTTACGGGTAATCCCTTGAAACGGATCTGTAACTTTCACATCATTGATTTTAAGGGCGCCGCCTTTGACGTGACGCCGTGCTTCGCCCTTGGAAGCTGCCAAGCCCGTCAAGACAGCAGCGTCGACCGCTGAAAAGTCTTCAAGACTCTCTACATCAAAGGTCGGTAAACCTGCCGCGGTGGTGCCCTCTTCAAATGTTTTGCGCGCGGTTTCTTCGGCCGAGCGCGCAGCCTCCGCGCCGTGAAGAAGCGTTGTCGCTTCATTGGCGAGGCGGATTTTGGCTTTGTTGATTTCCGCGCCTTCTAGGGCTTCCAATTTAGAAATTTCGTCTAGGGCAACATCCGTAAAGAGCCGCAAGAATTTCCCCACATCGGCGTCTTCGGTGTTCCGCCAGAACTGCCAATAGTCATAGGGGCTCTTATAAAAATTTTCGCCCAAAGCCGGGTCGGCGTTGAGCCACATGGCGCCTTCGGCCGTTTTCCCCATTTTTCCGCCCGAGGCCGTGGTAATCAACGGCGTGGTGAAACCGAAAACCTCATTGCCTTCAACGCGCCGCGTTAGATCAATACCGCCGACAATATTGCCCCATTGATCAGATCCGCCCAATTGCAAACGACACCCATAGCGGCGGCTCAGCTCAACAAAATCATAGGATTGCAAGAGCGTGTAGTTGAATTCCAGGAAGGTCATGGGTTGTTCGCGCTCAAGTCGGCGCTTCACACTTTCCAAGGCAACCATGCGGTTGATCGTAAAGTGAACGCCCATATCCCGGAGAAAATCAATATAGCCAAGCTTGTCGAGCCAATCAGCGTTATCGACCATAATGGCGCCGTCTTTGTCGTTGAAATCCAGGAACTTTGAGAAAACCTTTGAAATGCCGTCTTTGTTTTTCTGAATAAATTCGTCCGTCAAAATGGGGCGCGATTTATCTTTATCCGTCGGGTCGCCAATTTTGGTCGTCCCGCCGCCCATCAATACAATTGGTCGTCCGCCCGCCTGCTGTAGATGGCGGAGCATCATGATTTGAACCAGGGATCCTACGTGCAGACTGGGCGCCGTGCAATCAAAGCCGATATAGCCCACAAGGCCGCCTGCCGCCGCGGCTTCATCAAGCCCCGACTCATCGGTGCATTGATAGAGAAATCCGCGCTCGGTGAGGCGTCTCATCAATTCCGATTGATATGTGGTCATTTATCTGCCTTATAGCTAACAAAATTGGGCTTCTATCAACATGATTCCGTAAGTCAAAGGTTAAGCGTTGAGTTCGAAAAATTACACTGCATTGGGGCTGATGAGCGGTACGTCACTGGACGGCATCGATGCGGCCGTGCTGCATACAGACGGTGAGAACATAGTAGGATTCGGGCCGGTCCTTCATCGGCCCTATAATTTGCTGGAAAAGCGCAAATTGGGAAAAGCAACGCGAGCCGCACTGAAATGGCGGTTTCAGGGGACAAGGCCCGGCCGTTTGGAGACGGCAGAGCGTCTTTTGGATGCCTTGCATATCGAAGTCTGCCGGGAAATCCTCAAAGAAACCGATTGTGACGTTATCGGATATCATGGGCAAACAGTCGTCCACATGCCCCCGCAGAAGGGCCAAGATGGAAAGACCTTGCAAATCGGCAACGGTCAGCGATTAGCCGACGAACTTAACATGCCCTGCGTTTATGATTTTCGAACCGCTGATATGAAAAAAGGCGGGCAAGGGGCGCCCTTGGCACCGATTTATCACCAAGCTTTGTGCCGATATTCAAAACTTAAGGGCAAAACCGTGGTGCTCAATCTTGGCGGCGTGGGAAATTTCACTTGGATCAATGGAGATGAGTTGATCGCGTCCGATACGGGCCCGGCCAACGGGCCCCTCGATAGCTGGCTCTACAGAACCGGTATTGATTATGATAAAGATGGTGAAATATCTGCCAAGGGAACGCTTGATCTGACGTTGATCGAAAAATGGCTGAGGGAAATTCCGTTTTTCAAAGTCGAAGGCGCAAAATCCGCTGATCGTTACGATTTCGATGTCATCGGTGATATTATGGATAAATCCGTAGAAGACGGCGCAGCCACGCTTGCGGCTTTTTGCGCGGCTTCTGTAAAACATACATTGTCCAAGCTAGATATCGTTCCTGACCGTGTAATTGTCAGCGGCGGCGGCCGTAAAAACAAAACCATCCTAAAGATGCTCAAGGATTTGGTGAAATGCCCCATTCAAACAGCGGAAGACGTCGGCTGGATGGGCGATGATATCGAGGCACAAGCTTGCGCTTATTTTGCCGTGAGGTCCAATCTGGGCTTGCCGCTGTCTTTTCCGGGTACAACCGGTGTTTCAGAGCCGACAACCGGGGGCGTTTTTGTTTCCCCCTCCGTCAAGCATTGATTAGGCCGAGATTCTGGGTTCTCTGGGCGGGCAATATATGGGGTCCAGATGCTCATCCAAATAGTCGTCAATGGCATCCATGGTCTCTTCTAGGTGGTCGGAATAGAAATGGTCAGCGCCTTCAATCCGGTGCGTAGAGATGATTTTACCCTTTTGGACCCGAATCTTTTCGATAACCCGATCAACATCATCAGCAGGTACTATAGGATCATCACTGCCATAGGTCACCAGGCCTGAGGCTGGGCAGGGCGCCAAAAATGCGAAGTCATAGGTGTTGGTCGGCAAGGACATTGAAATAAAGCCAGCAATCTCAGGACGGCGCATCAAAAGCTGCATGCCGATCCAGGCCCCAAACGAATATCCTGAAACCCAGGAAAATGGCGCGTTCTGATTAAAGCTCTGCATCCAGTCGAGCGCGTAGGCCGCGTCCTGTAATTCACCCTGACCATTATCATAGGTGCCTATAGAACGGCCAATACCGCGAAAGTTAAATCGTAATACGGAAAAACCTCGCCCCTTATATTGTTCATACATGGCGACAGGGATACGATGATCCATATGTCCGCCGGCCTTTGGGTGCGGCGACAGAATCAGCGCGCAGGGCGCTGCAGGGTCATCGGACGGGTGATAACGTCCCTCAAGGCGACCTTCAGGGCCCGCAAAAATCACTTCTGGCATTTAAATCTCGTTGTTTTTATCTTTAATCTTGACTAAAAGAGTCGGGATTAATAGATACCCCGCTCGTGTAAACGTGGGCCGCCTTTAACAAAGCGATTTGGAAAAAGCAAAAAAAAGTTCACATTTAGAGAAAAAACAACGGTTTAGACAGTGAAACTGACGGCAAAAGGACGATATGCCATAATGGCGATGACAGATTTGGCCGCTCAGGCTGCCAAAGACGGTCAGGATTCTGTCGTGTCTCTTTCAGAGATATCTGATCGCCAAAGTATTTCCTTGTCTTATTTGGAGCAATTGTTCGGAAAGCTCCGCAAGGCCGGACTGGTCAAAAGCCATCGCGGACATAGTGGCGGGTATAGTCTAACTCGGGCGTCTGAGGCCATCAAGCTCGACGCCATTATCGCCGCCGTTGACGAAGACATCAAACTTCATGGCTGTACGCCAGAAATCAAACAGCACTGCACTGGACACACAACCCAGTGTATGACTCACTCTTTGTGGGACGCTCTCGAAGCTCATATCGAGGACTTTCTGGCGAAAGTTTCTGTGGCTGATGTCGTTGAAAAAAATATCCCTATCCCTGCGGCGGCTTTGGAGCCAGCGGAATGACGGATCCTATTTACTTTGATCATAACGCTACGTCTCCGGCCCGGCCGGAGGTGATCCAGGCCGTGGCTCATGCCATGACCGTTATCGGGAATTCATCAGCCCAGCATGGTCATGGGCGCGCCGCGCGCAACCTGGTCTCACAAGCCCGTGAAGAGATCGGCCTGAAATTGGGACTTTGCGCGCAAGATATTATTTTCACAGGCGGGGGCACTGAAAGTGACAATACAGCCGTTTTTTCTGCTGTTTCTGGCGGATGTCAGCGATTACTGATTTCATCGCTGGATCATCCTGCCACGTCAACGGCAGCAGAACGGTTTGGCCGTTTTGTCGAGTTCATCCCGGCCTTGTCTAATGGCCTTACGGATATGGACTGGTTGAAAAATCGTCTGGAGGTCTGGAATGAGGCCGATGGTCGACCATTTGTGTCTATCCCTGCGGTGAATAGCGAGACCGGCGTCGTACAACCGGTTAAGGAAGCCATCGAGCTGGTCCATGACGCAGGCGGTCTCATCCATGTAGACGCGGTGCAGGCCTTAGGGAAAATAGACTTCATGTGCCTGCCGGACTACTTGGCGGTTTCAGCGCACAAGATTGGCGGCCCTATGGGGATAGGCGCGCTTTATGTGGCGGCTGATGCGCCTTATGCATCGCACTTAACAGGCGGGGGTCAGGAGCGGCGGCGACGCGCCGGGACGATTAATGTTGCAGGTATTTCCGGATTTGGAACGGCAGCAAGGCTGGCTGAAAATTTGAATAATATCAAAGAGATACGTGACTTTATTGAGTTGGAGGTAAAAAGGCTTGAGCCTAATCTCATCATTTTTGGTGAGGATTGCGAGCGCCTCCCTAATACCAGCTTTTTCGCTGTGCCCGATGCAAGTTCAATGACGCTGATGATGGCTCTTGATATCGAAGGCATTTCGGTGTCGCGCGGCATGGCCTGTTCCAGCGGAAAAACAGACGCGTCAAAAGCCCTCACAGCCATGGGCCGTTTGGACGATGCGCCGCAGGGCGCGATCCGCCTGTCTCTGGGATATGGCAACACAATGGAAGAGGCCGAGCGTTTTTTAAATGCCTGGGCCAAAATCCGCCGCAAAGAAATGAAAGTCGCATCATGAGCGAAGATAACACACGCGTAAAAGACAGTATTGACGCTGAAACCGTCGAAGGCGTCCGCGCGCTTGAGGCGGAAAAATATAAATACGGCTTTGATAGCGATATTGAGCAGGAATTCGCCCCCAAGGGCCTGAATGAAGATATCGTCCGTTTTATTTCCGAGAAAAAAGACGAGCCAGAATGGCTACTGGAATGGCGCCTTGAGGCCTACCGCCGCTGGCTAACCCTGGAAGAACCGAAGTGGGCCATGGTCGACTATCCGGAAATCGACTTTCAGGACATGTATTACTATGCTTCGCCCGTGAAGAAAGAAGGGCCTAAGAGCCTCGATGAAGTGGATCCGGAAATCCTCGAAATCTACAATAAACTCGGAATTTCCCTCAAGGAACAAGAAGTTCTGGCCGGCGTCGAGGGCGCGCCAAAGGTGGCCGTCGATGCGGTTTTTGATAGTGTGTCTGTCGTGACCACCTTCAAAGAGGAACTGGCTAAACACGGCGTGATATTTTGCTCTTTCTCTGAAGCTGTCAAAGACCATCCGGAGCTCGTAAAGAAATATATGGGGTCTGTCGTGCCGGTGACGGATAACTATTATGCCACGCTGAACAATGCCGTCTTCTCTGACGGATCCTTTGTCTACATCCCGCCGGGCGTACGCTGTCCCATGGAGCTTTCCACCTATTTCCGCATGAACGCACAGGGCACCGGGCAGTTTGAGCGTACGCTGATTATTGCCGATAAAGGCTCTTATGTTTCCTATTTGGAAGGCTGTACCGCGCCTATGCGCGATGAAAACCAGCTCCATGCCGCCATCGTAGAAATCATCGTCCACGATGATGCTGAGGTAAAATATTCTACCGTGCAAAACTGGTGGCCGGGCGATAGCGAAGGTAAGGGCGGTGTCTATAATTTTGTAACCAAACGCGCCGATTGCCGAGGTAAAAACTCCAAAGTCAGCTGGACGCAGGTTGAAACGGGCTCCGCCGTGACCTGGAAATATCCGTCCTGTATTTTGCGCGGCGATGACAGCCAGGGTGAGTTTTACTCCATCGCGATCACCAATGGGCATCAACAAGCCGATACGGGCACCAAGATGATTCATTTGGGTAAGAACACGAAATCAAGGGTCATCTCTAAGGGGATCAGCGCGGGGAAATCCAATTCCACCTATCACGGTCTGGTCAGCGCCCATCGCAAGGCCGTCGGTGCGCGGAACTTTACGCAGTGTGATAGCTTGTTGATTGGCGATCAATGCGGCGCCCATACGGTGCCTTATGTAGAAAGTGATACGCCGACGGCCCAGTTCGAACATGAGGCGACCACGTCCAAACTGTCTGATGATCAGCTGTTTTACTGTCGTCAGCGTGGCCTTAACGAAGAAGAGGCGGTTGCGCTGCTTGTGAATGGTTTCTGCCGCGAAGTGCTGCAAGAGCTCCCCATGGAATTTGCCGTCGAAGCCCAGAAGCTGGTGGCGATTAGCCTTGAGGGGAGTGTGGGGTGAGCACCAAGAGAGGAAATAGAAATCGATCCTGTGAATCGATTTCCCGAACGCAGGGGCGAACAATTTCGTACAACCGCTCATCCCGCTGTAAAGCGGGATCTACACCCAACTTAATCGCGGAGAATGCGGGCAGTATGTGTGTGGAAACTGGACCTTGGATCCCGGCTTTCGCCGGGATGAGCGAATATTTGTTTAATTAGGAATAGCAAAATGACCAAAAAGAAAACAACAGCCCCGAAACGTAAACTCATTTCCATGGGTTCCAACGGTGAGAAAAATTACAGCTTTTCCCGCGCCGTCGTGCAAGGAGACTGGTGCTTTGTCGCAGGAACAGTCGGCGACAATTACGAGACCGGAGAGTTGCCAGAAGGCGCAGCTCAGCAGGCTCAAAACGCTTTTGCCAATGTGATGGCGGCCATGAAAGCTGGCGGTTTCGAGCTCGGCCATACAGTCCGG
Organism: uncultured Caulobacterales bacterium; assembly: GCA_937924355.1. Classification (GTDB taxonomy): domain Bacteria; phylum Pseudomonadota; class Alphaproteobacteria; order Caulobacterales; family Maricaulaceae; genus JACOMS01. The sequence continues at coordinate 1,240 of CALDSY010000180.1, read as the reverse complement.
GTACAATACACCGTCTCTGACCGTAAATATATCAAAGAGATATTGCCGGTCTTGAAGCAGCATTTCGACAATATCCGTCCTGCCGCAACCATGGTTGTCGCTGATCTTGTGGACCCCAAGATGAAGTTCGAAATCGAAGTCACGGCGTTTCGTGGATGACTCTAAATATATAAGAAGAACTTTTCTCGTTCTTAGTCTGGTGATATTTGTCCCTATTATAGCTCTCCTTGTGTGGGATGGATTAACTTGTGTTAGTTACAAATTTAAGGATGAACCGACTGCTAAACAAATCTACGCACGAGGCAAAATGCATAAAAAATACGAAATCTCGGAATCGCTAACAGATTATATTTTGAATAATGAAAAAATATTGATTGACGAGGGATTCGAGAAATTGGGCGGCGATGAAGACGTAGTTCCTTTGAATGCATCTTGGCGGGGAGAGATAAGCCAAAACAGCAGGGTATATATGAAAATGGTACCTAATCGATGCAATATTATTTTGCTATATGTGGTGGTTTCAACTGAAAAAAATAAAGTATACACCGCAAAAGAATGCGGTATTTGTTATTAGGTGTATAATGTTAAAAATCAATAATTTAGATGTATCTGTTAATGAGGGCGAGACACCCATTTTGACAGGATTATCCCTCGAAGTTCCTGCCGGCGAGGTCCATGCGATTATGGGCCCAAATGGCGCCGGTAAATCCACCTTGTCTTATGCGCTCACCGGGCGTGATGGCTATGAGACGGAAGGGTCTGTTGAACTCAACGGCAAGGACCTTCTCGAAATGGACGCCGAAGAGCGGGCCGCTTCAGGATTGTTCCTGTCTTTTCAGTATCCGCTAGAAATTCCCGGCGTTCCGACCATGACGTTTCTCAAAACGGCGCTGAACGCCCAGCGAAAAGCCCGCGGCGAAGAAGAAATGAAAGCACCGGAGTTTCTCAAGAAAGCCCGGGCACTCGCTAAAGAGCTTAAGATACCAGCTGATATGCTGAAACGACCGTTGAATGTCGGGTTTTCTGGCGGCGAAAAGAAGCGTATGGAAATCTTTCAAATGATGATGCTGGAGCCGAGCTTTGTCATTATGGACGAGACGGACTCAGGATTGGATGTTGATGCCCTGCGAATTGTGGCTGACGGGGTGAACTCTTTACGCTCTCCGGACCGTGGCTTTCTAATCATAACACACTATCAGCGCCTACTGGATTATATCGTGCCCGATAAGGTCCATGTGCT
>CALDSY010000179.1 GCA_937924355.1 uncultured Caulobacterales bacterium | reverse complement strand
AAGGCGGCGGAGAAAATCTACTCCGACATCGGTCGCCTGACCAAGGGCAAGACCCAGAAAAAGGCACCGATGATCGCGGTGGCAGGCTGCGTGGCTCAGGCCGAAGGCGAAGAGATCATGAAGCGCGCTCCGGCGGTCAGCATGGTGGTCGGCCCGCAGGCCTATCACCGCCTGCCGGACATGTTGGACAAGGCGGTCAAGGGCGGACGCGCGACCGACACCGATATGCCCGCAATCGCCAAGTTCGGCGCGCTCCCGGCTCGCAAACGGCGTTCGCCGACGGCGTTTTTGACCGTGCAGGAAGGGTGCGACAAGTTCTGCACCTATTGCGTCGTACCCTATACGCGCGGAGCGGAAATATCGCGCCCGTTCAGAGATTTGGTCGACGAGGCTCGCAAACTGATCGACGCAGGTGCGCGAGAAATCACACTGCTCGGCCAAAACGTGAATGCTTGGGGCGGCGAGGATGAGAAGGGCAGGGCGGTTGGCCTCGCTGGCCTCATACATGCTTTGGCCAGGCTCGATGGATTGGAGCGTATTCGTTACACCACCAGCCATCCGAACGATATGGACGACGCGCTGATCGCAGCGCATGGCGAGGTCGAGCAGCTGATGCCGTATCTCCATCTGCCGGTGCAATCGGGCAATGACCGGGTGCTGAAAGCGATGAACCGCTCGCATACGGTGGAAAGCTATCTGAGACTGCTCGAGCGGTTCCGCAGCGTGCGCCCCGACATCGCGCTGTCAGGCGATTTCATCGTCGGCTTTGCAGGCGAGACAGACGCGGATTTTGAAGACACAATGAAATGCGTCGAGGAAATCGGCTATTGCAGCAGCTTTAGTTTTAAATATAGCGTCCGCCCTGGCACGCCTGGCGCGAATCTGCCTGGCCAAGTGCCAGAGGACGTTAAATCAGAACGCCTCAAGCGCCTGCAAGATTTGCTCTATACGCAACAAATGGCCTTTAATAAATCCATGATTGGCAAGACGCTTGACGTGCTGGTGGAAAACGGCGGCCGCGACAACGGTCAACTTTTCGGCCGCGCGCCTTATCTGCAAGGCACGCATTTTAACGGTCCTGAAAACCTTATCGGGCAGATTGTCGATGTGAAAATTACCAGCGCGGGGAAAAACTCGCTGATTGGAGACCTGGCTTAATGGCTAAACAAACTGACATTTTAGAATTTGACGACGCGGATTTGGTGAAAAAACTCTGCGGACCGAACCATGCCATATTGGCGCTGATCGAAGAGGCCTTTGACGTCTATATCGAAGCGCCGGGGACCAGCGTTCATATTAATGGCGATTCCGTGAGCCGCACGCGGGCGGCCGAACTGGTGCGCGAGATCTATCAACGCCTTGAGCGCGGCTGGCCGTGCGGCATCAATGATGTGCGCGCCCTGATCAAAGCCATCGGCAAGGGCAAAGTCAAAGCCGCCGCTGTGGACGCTATCATTCCGTTTCCGCGCCGGGCGCCGATTGTGCCCAAAACACCGCGTCAGGAAACATTTATCCGACAGCTTCAGCAAGAGACCATTATCTTTGGAGTGGGCCCTGCCGGTACGGGTAAGACATTTCTGGCCACGGCTTACGGTGCGTCTTTGTTGGCGCGCGGCGAAGTCCAGCGTTTCATCGCTTGTCGTCCAGCCGTTGAGGCGGGCGAGCGTCTGGGCTTTCTGCCCGGCGATATGAACGAGAAAGTCGACCCTTATATGCAGCCCATCTGGGACAGTCTGAACGCTGTACTGGGCCGGGACGAAGTAGAGCGCCGCAAAGCGTCCGGCGAGATCGAAGTGGCGCCTCTGGCCTTTATGCGCGGCCGAACCTTAGGCGATGCTTTTGTTGTCATTGATGAGGCCCAAAACGCCACGCCGTCGCAAATGAAAATGCTGCTGACGCGATTGGGCGAGCGGGCCAAATATGCCGTCACCGGCGACGTCACCCAAAGTGATCTACCGCGCGGGCAGATCTCGGGCCTGGCCCACGCCTTAAAAATCCTCAAAGGGATCAAGGGCATTGCGTCCACTGAGTTTACGGTTGATGACGTTGTGCGCCATCCATTAGTTGGCAAGATCATTACCGCCTATGAGGCGGATGCATCCAAATCGGATGGCATTCTCTAAGCTTGCCCATTCACTCGGACATCGCCATTGAAGATGAAGGCTGGGACGCTTTTGACCTGAACGCCATTTGTGATCGGGCGATCATCCAGGCTTGCGCGGTTTTAGGGTATGAAGAAACCGCCGAGCTGTCTTTGGCCTTTGTGGATGATACGCGCATTCATGCGCTGAACCGGCAGTTCCGTGAGAAAGACAAGCCCACCAACGTGCTCTCTTTTCCCATGGACGGCATGATGCTGGGTGATATTGTTTTGGCCCGAGAGACCATTGCCCGCGAAGCTGAAACACAGGGCAAAGAATTTGAACATCATCTGACCCATCTGATCATTCATGGATTTTTACATCTTTTGGGTTATGATCATTTGGACCCGAAAAATGCCTCGGAAATGGAAACCATCGAAATTGCTGCTCTGGCGCAGTTGGGTATTGACAACCCCTATGAGTTGAACGACCTTGGGACAAACTAAAGATAAGGACCGATGAGCGAAGACCCTTCATCGATGAGCTGGCTGGACCGAATATTTGGACGCAACAAAGCGGACGATATGGACAGTCAGGAAAACACGGACATGATGGACGCAGCCGAGCGCTTTCACCTGCTGAGGGTGGAAGATGTTATGGTGCCGCGGGCGAATATTATTGCCGTGGATATTAACACCGGCCTGCACGATCTCTCCAAAGCCTTTCAGGATGCCGGCCATTCCCGCCTCCCCATATATAAAGAAACATTGGATGAGCCCATTGGCATGGTCCATATCAAAGACATCATGCCTTATCTCATGCTCAACGCCAAAGGGCGCAGTGCCAAGAGCTATAAAGACAAGGCGATCCTAAATGGCATTAAACGGCCCGTTTTGTTTGTCCCGCCGTCCATGCTGGCGCAGGACCTGCTCAAGCGCATGCAGGCGCGGCGGACCCATATGGCCATTGTGGTCGATGAATATGGCGGCACGGACGGAATTCTGACCATTGAAGATCTGGTTGAGCCTATTGTCGGGGATATTGACGACGAGCATGACGAGGCTGAACCTCAAATCAAAACCTACAAAAAATCCGGCAAGCCCTACTGGATCGCTGATGCCCGCGTAACCATCGAAGATTTCGAAAAACTGATTGGCAAGGACTTTGCTTCGCCCGACGAAGAAGACGAAGTGGATACGTTGGGCGGCTTGGTTTTTACATTGGCGGGCCGCGTGCCTGAGCGGGGCGAGATTATTTATCATCCCGACGGTATCGAATTTGAAATCAAGGATGCCGATCCGCGCCGGGTGAAAAAGCTGAAAATCCGTACCTTGTCCAAAACGGACCTGCAGGAAGCGCAAAGCGCGCAAGCTGCTGAATAGGCCGCTGAAAGCGCGTGGCCGGACCTCTCATCGATAAAATTGCAGGGTTGACCGGCTGGAAATATTATCTCGTCTGTTGGGTTTTAGGCCTGCTGGGTATTTTCGGTCATGCGCCTTATTTCATCTGGCCGATCACAATTTTCGTGTTCATGATTTTCTTTCGGCTGCTGAACTTGGCCGAAACACCGAAACAAGGTTTCAGGACAGGTCTCATGGTCGGGCTCGGTTATTTCGCGGGTCAGGTTTACTGGATCGGATCGGCCTTTATTAATCGCGGTGAAGAATTCATCTGGCTCATGCCCTTTATGGTGGGCGGTATGGCTTTGCTTTTGGCCTTTTTTTGGGCCTTGGCAGGTTGGTTGTCCGTGAAGGACCATAAAAACAGCCCGACGCCCTATTTGATCGCGGCGGCCTATATATTTCTGGCGGAAATGATCCGGGGCCATATTTTTGGGGGCTTTCCCTGGAACTTGCCCGGTTATATTTTCAAAGCCGGGAGCCCCATGTCGCAATCGGCGCATATTTACAGTGTATATGGACTGTCTTTTCTGGTGCTGCTGGTGTCAGCCCTGCTGGCCCGGTCAATCTGGAACAAGAGTCACAAGGCCGGATTTCTGGCGGCCATATTGGTTTTGGCCAATTTGGGATATGGCATGTTCAGGCTGCACAATGCGCAGGTCCAATATGTGGAAGGCGTCAAGCTGCGCCTTGTTAGCGCTCCATTTTCGCAAAAAGACAAGCTGGACCCCAGCCAGCCCATGTATTCGGTTGAGGTCATTCAAGACCATATCAACCTGACGGCCTCGCCGGGTCTGGACAGTATTACCCATCTGGTCTGGCCAGAGGGCGTGCTTGATCATGATATTCGGATGGTCCCGGAACTTAGGATAGCCATGGCCGAGACATTTGCCGCGTCCAAAGCTTCTCCTATTTGGATTTTAAACAGCGCCCGTATTGATGATACTGGCGACGGGATCGATTATTATAATTCCTCCTCGGCCTGGTCTTTTGCAGGCCGCCCAGAGGGCGATATTCTGGTTACGGCGGATAAGCGCAAACTTGTCCCATTTGGAGAGATCATCCCTGGCGGTAAGTGGGTCGAAAAACTGGGCGCACGGGTTATCTCTGAAAATATCGGTTCGTTCACACCGGGGTCTGGTAAAAATATCGTCGACATTCCAGGTCTGCCGCGAGGAACCATCCAGATTTGCTATGAAGTGATCTTTCCCGGATTTACCGCGCGGGGCGACTCGGGCCAGGGTCCGCAATGGATTCTCAACCAGTCCAATGATGCCTGGTTTGGACCGGATGTGGGACCCCATCAACATGCCAATATTGCCCGCTATCGGTCCATCGAACACGGTGTGCCTCTGATTCGGGCCGCATCGAATGGTTGGTCAGGTATTATAGACCCTTATGGACGGTATATAAATTCAGTAAAGCCCGGCATGCGTCAGGCGATAGATTCACAACTTCCACAAGCATTAGGGGTAAATGGCTTCCATTGGTTGTTTGGCATTCACTGGATTTACTTTTTTCTGGCCTTGATAACATTGCCTTTTGTCCTTATAGGTCGCGCCCGATAAGTGACTACTCTGGGGGGAGGGTTGCAACCAACTGTTTCGGTTTGAAGATGTGGTTTTGTTGGCGAGACGATCGGACAAGAGCAGGAACGATTGTATATGAATGTATCCAAACACGCGCCCCGAGCGGCGAGTTCTGTGGATGTACATGTGGGCACACGCATTAGGCTACGCCGAAAAACACTTAAAATGAGCCAAGAACAACTTGGCGAACAATTAGGTATCACCTTTCAACAGGTTCAGAAATATGAACGCGGAACAAACCGGGTCGGCGCCAGCCGGTTATGGAAAATTTCCAAGGTTCTGGATGTGCCCGTTCAGTATTTTTATAGCGGTCTTCCGGACGGTGTCGAAGCCGGCGAAAACAGCGAACCGCCAGAGATTTATGAATTCATCAACAGCTCTGATGGTGTGGCTCTGGCCATGGCGGTCACGCAGATCAAGAATAAATCTGTGCGGCGTCAAATTCTGGAGCTTGCCCGCTCATTGGCCGCCCAAGAGAATGCTGACAATTAAAACTGCCAAGATTAATGGATAAAGCCAGCCTGGATAGACCGCGCCTATATGGGCGCTCCAAGGGCCGGCCTCTGAGGCCTATGCCTCAGAAGCTCATGGACGAGCTTTATCCTCAGGTTCAAATCGACAATCAACCCGACCTGTCGGGATTTAAAGAAACCTGGATGGAAATTGGGTTTGGCGCTGCCGAGCATGTTCTCCATCTCGCTCAGAAAAACCCCGACGTGGCCATTCTTGGTGCCGAGCCGTTTTTAAACGGAGTCGCCAAGGCCGTCATGGGCATTGACCAACATGATCTGAAAAACCTGTTTCTCCATCACGGGGATGCGAGAGATATTATGGACAGCCTGACGGACGGCGCGCTGGACCGGCTGTATATTCTATTCCCCGATCCATGGCCCAAGACCCGGCACAATAAACGCCGGATCATCAATGCTAAATTTCTGGACGATGTTTGCCGGGTTTTGAAACCAGGCGGGACGTTGTTCTTTGCAAGCGACATCATAGATTACGTGGACTGGACCGTGACCCGGCTCAAGCTCAATGGGCGTTTCAAACTGCAATCCACTAGCCCCGGCAGCTGGCGGACCCCTTATCCCGACTGGCCGGGCACGCGCTACGAAGCCAAAGCCATTAAAGCCGGGCGCCCCTGTCATTATCTCACCTTTAAATTATAGGCCGCCGAGATAAACAAAGGCAAAGCGTAGGCGGCCGACCAGAAGACAACCATTGCGCTCCCGCCCCTAAACACGATACAAACCCGCGATGACCCAACGTGTTTTGCTTATAATTGGCGGCGGAATTGCTGCCTATAAATCGCTCTTCCTCATTCGGGTGCTGGCCCGGCGGGGGATCAAGTCGACAGTGATCCTTACCAAAGGCGGGAGCGAGTTTGTCACCGCGCTCTCTGCAGGCGGCCTGTCCGGCGAGAAAGTCTACACGGATTTGTTCGACCTGACCGCTGAGGCAGAGATGGGTCATATCGAATTATCCCGCTCTGCTGACCTCATCGTTGTGGCGCCGGCCACAGCCGACCTTATGGCCAAGGCGGCCCACGGCATCGCCAATGACCTGGCCACGACCACTTTATCAGCGACGGACAAGCGCACGCTCTATGTGCCCGCCATGAATGTGCGTATGTGGGAGAACGCCGCTACACAGCGCAATGTCAAAACGCTCTCTGATGACGGGGCTTTCATCCTGGGCCCCGATGAAGGCGAAATGGCCTGCGGGGAATTTGGCCCGGGCCGTATGGCGGAGCCTGAAGATATTGCCAATGCGATTGAGAACATTCTCAAAGGCGATACGACGCTGGACGGGCTGAAGGGTCCGAAACCCCTCATTGGTAGAAAAGCGCTGATCACAGCAGGTCCCACCCGCGAGGCCATCGACCCGGTGCGCTATCTCTCCAATCATTCTTCGGGCAAACAGGGCTATGCCATTGCCGCCGCGCTCACCCGGCTTGGCGCGGAGGTCACATTGGTCTCTGGCCCGACCGCCATCGCCCCGCCCGCTTGTGCGGCCTTTATCCCCGTTGAAAGCGCGCGGGATATGGAGGCGGCCTGCAAAGACGCCCTGCCCGCTGATATCTTTATCGCTGTGGCGGCTGTGGCCGATTGGCGGCCAGATGGGTCGTCCGATAAGAAAATCAAAAAGGGCAAGTCTGGCCTTCCAGCGCTGAGGCTCGTGGAAAACCCGGATATCCTCGCCGGCATGGCCACTGCTAAAAACCGGCCGGAGCTGGTAATCGGCTTTGCGGCTGAGACCCATGATGTGATAAAGCACGCCAAAGCCAAGCTGACGAAAAAGGGCTGTGACTGGATTGTTGCTAATGATGTGTCTGGAGATGTCATGGGCGGAGACCACAACAGCATGATCGTGGTGACGGACAAAGGCGAAGACGCTTTTCCGCGCCTCAAGAAGGAGGATGCGGCCCGGCGTCTGGCGGAAAAAATAGCGGAGCATTTTGGGTGAAAAAACTGATATTGAGCACCATGGTCGCCGCCGGTTTTGCCGCGACAGCACAGGCGGACAATGTGGCCGATTGTGAAGTGCTTATCCAGAAACCGGTCGAGCTCGACGGCGTCAAGACCAGCGCCTATATGAAAACCTATGTGCCGGCCATCGACTTTATCGCCTCCGTCTATGACGATGAAGCGGGTCATGAAACCCAGGCACTGGGTCATGATATCAAGGTCTTGTTCTGCACCCGGCATAACCTGATCCCGACCCTGCGAGACTTTCCCCTATTGGCCACGGGTATTCCTATGGCCGTATCCCCAAATTTTGATGCCTCGGATTCGCCCATCATTTACTACTTTCATGATGGTGAAAAATTCATCCATGTCTATGAGGGCCCGGATCTCTCGGATGACAACGCGGCCAAGCTGACGGACGCCATGGATGTGTTCAATCTCCAGCCCCATAATTTGGGAAAGTAACCTGCCGCTCATTCCTGCGAAGGCAGGAACCCAGTCCAGGTGATTTGATAGAGA
>CALDSY010000178.1 GCA_937924355.1 uncultured Caulobacterales bacterium | reverse complement strand
ATCGACACACCCGAAGTGGACAAAATCGTCCTGGCGCTTGAGGAAAAGGGCTGGACCCTCACCCATATCTGGAACACCCACCATCACTGGGATCATGCAGGCGGCAATGAAGAGCTCAAAAAGCTATTCGGTGTGAAAATACTTGGGTGCGAGGCCGACAAAGCCCGCCTACCTGGCCTAGATAAAGGTTTTAAACACGGCGACACATTCTCATTTGGCGGTCATGAGGTTCAGGTTTTCGAAACCCCCGGCCACACTATCGGCCATATCATCTATTATATCCCGTCGGCCCAGGCAGCCTTTGTGGGCGATACAATTTTTGCGCTGGGCTGTGGACGCCTGTTCGAGGGCACGCCGCAGCAAATGTTTGACAGTATGGCTACCATCGCCACGCTCCCCGATGACACAAAACTTTACTGCGCCCACGAATACACACTCTCAAACGGACGGTTCGCGCTTACCGTTGAGCCCAATAATCAAGCTTTGATTGATTATATGGCGGAAGCCACCGCCAAACGTGCCAAAAAAATTCCAACCGTCCCGACCACCGTCGCTGCAGAAAAGGCCGCCAATCCGTTCATGCGCGCCCACGACGGTGCACATCTGGGCGAGATCCGGTCGGCGAAGGACAATTTCAAAGGATAGTTTTCTTTGTGAATTGAATAATTGCCGACTCTTCCCTAAAGTCCTACGCAAAGAGGAGGCCCAAATGATTGAACTGAACGTCAACGGCAAGACCGTAAAATATGACGGGGATGAGGACAAACCTCTCCTTTGGGCCATCCGCGAAGATCTCGGCATGACCGGCACGAAATATGGGTGCGGTATTTCTCAGTGCGGGGCCTGCACCATCCATATTGACGGACAAGCCGTCCGCTCTTGCACCTATCCTGTTGGCGCTCTGGAAGGCAGCGAAAAAATTACGACGATTGAGGGCCTCTCCGAAGATGGTTCCCATCCGGTACAACAAGCCTGGGCCGAGCTGGATGTTCCGCAATGTGGCTTCTGTCAGCCCGGCATGATTATGGCCGTGTCAGCCCTACTCAAAGAGAATCCCGGCGCGACCGATGAAGACATCGACGCCACGATTACGAATATCTGCCGATGCGGCACCTTTGCCCGCGTGCGCAAGGGCATCCATCTAGCCAAGAAGAAATTGTAGGAGAGAGATATGACAAAACTAACTTCGCTCTCACCCTCAACTCTTTCCAGACGCGGTTTTATCGTTGGCACGTCTGCTATTGGCGTTGGCTTATCCGTCGGCGTATTGTCTGGCTGTAAGGACACCAGCGCCCCAAAGGATCCCAAAGTCGATTACAGCAATCTCCCGCCTAACCCCGAGGTCAATGCATGGGTTCACATCCACCACGATGATACCGTCACGGTCCGGATCGCCCGCTCTGAAATGGGTCAAGGTACGTCCACCGGTCTGGCCCAGCTCGTGGCCGAGGAATTGGATTGCGACTGGGAGAAAGTGAAAATGGAATTCCCGACGCCCGGTGAAAACCTCAAACGTGACCGTGTCTGGAAAGATTATTCAACCGGCGGCAGCCAAGGTTTGCGCGGCTCGCAGCAATATGTCCGCGAAGGCGGCGCAGCGGCGCGGCAAATGCTCATTGGCGCAGCTGCTGCAAAATGGGACGTTCCCGCCGAGGAATGCACGACCGATCAAGGCATGATCTTCCACAAGGCGTCCGGCAACAAGATCAATTACGGTGCCATGGCCGAAGCGGCCAATAAGATTGAGCCGCCCTCTGAGGTCACACTTAAAGAGGCCAAAGACTGGAAAATCATCGGCCAACCAAAACTGCGTCTCGATACAGCTGAAAAGCTGACCGGCGCGCTTAAATATGGTCAGGATGTGGAGCTAGACGGCATGCTCATGGCATCAGTCAAAGCCTGTCCTATTTTGGGCGGCAAGCTCAAGAGCTATGATGCGTCCGCGGTCGACACCCGCAAAGGCGTGAAAAAAGTCATGCAATTGGGCGACAATGCCGTGGTTGTGGTCGCCGACAGCTGGTGGACCGCAAATAAGGCCCTAGAGGAGATGCCCATTGAATGGGATGCCGGGGAATTTGCCGAGTACTCTACCGCCGACATAGATAAACTTTTAGACGACGGCATTCAAGGCGAGTCTATGCCAGGCAATGTCAAAGGCGATGCAGAAGCTGCACTTGCCGGCGCGGAACAGATTGTTGAAGCCAGCTATAATTTTCCGAGCCTCAACCATGCCTGCATGGAACCTATGAACGCAACGGCGCTCTGGACCGAAGACAGCTGCGAAGTTTGGTGCCCAACGCAAAACGGTGAGTCCGTATTGAGCGCGATCGCGCCTGTTTCCGGTCACGACATCTCGAAATGTGACGTCCATAAAACTATCTTAGGCGGTGGATTTGGCCGCAAAGGCATGCCAGACTATGCCGTTCAAGCCGTCATGATTGCCAAGGAAATGCCCGGGACCCCTGTCAAACTTATGTGGTCCCGCGAAGAAGATATGCGTCAGGGCTTCTTCCATCCTATTACCAAAGCCAAAATGCGCGGGGGTCTGGATGCAGACGGCAATATCACGGGTCTCGACATCAAAATTTCCGGTCAGTCCATTTTGGCTGCGCTTATGCCTCAATTCCTGGAGCAGATGGGCGGGGTTGATTTGTTTACCTTTCAAGGCCTGATCGCGCCGGGGACAAATCCACGGGCCGAAGATCAAACCCTAAAATATACCTTCCCGGCTTTGAAATTTCATCACGCTATGAAGAACCCGCCTATTCGCCCTGGGTTCTGGCGCGGCGTAAACCTTAACCAGAACGCAATCTATTTGGATTGCTTCCTCGATGAAATGGCCCATGCAGCCGGGCGCGATCCTCTTGAGTTCCGCCTCGCCTATCTGAAGGACAGCCCAAAGATGGCCGCCGTCCTGCAAGCCGTCGCGGATAAAGGCGGTTGGGGCAGCAAGGATGGACGTCACAGAGGCTTGGCCTGTATTTACGGCTTTGGCTCCTATGTGGCTGCCTGCGCTGATGTCAGCGTCAGCGATAACGGAAAGCTAAAGATCAACAAGATTACTGCCGCCACCGATTGCGGGCACGCAGCGAACCCGCAACAAATCGAAGCCCAAGTTGAAGGCTCCTTCGTCTATGGCCTATCCGCCATGATGTTTCAGGAGATCAACTATGAGAACGGTCGCCCGGTGCAGGAAAACTTTGACAGCTTCCCTTCCATGCGGATTGCCGACATGCCGGAGGTGGAAACCATCGTCATGCCGTCAGGCGATTTCTGGGGCGGTGTGGGAGAGCCGACCATTGCGGTCGCGGCCCCTGCCGTTTTGAACGCGATTTTTGCTGCCACCGGCAAACGCGCCCGGCAACTCCCGCTCAAGGATCAAAACTTACGAGGATAAATTCATTTCCGTTGTTGATCCTAAACATAGCTAATAGTCGAAATTATTTCGAATTAATTGCCTAAATTGACATTGCGTTTTCTATGTCAGAATGAAACCAAGGGTCGGACGAAAAGGAATCGACATGGGGATCAATCCGTTTGAAACGGTCAAGGAAGAGGTTGCCTATTCTTCTGAGGTCGCGGATGAGGTTAAAACCTCAACCTGTTATATGTGCGCCTGCCGCTGCGGGATCAAAGTCCACCTCAAAGACAACCAAATTCGTTATATCGAAGGCAATCCGGATCACCCGGTCAATAAGGGCGTTTTATGCGCCAAGGGCTCTTCCGGAATTATGCATCTCAATGCACCCGGACGCCTGTCTAAGCCGCTTTTACGCATTGGCGAACGGGGCTCAGGTGAGTTCAAGGAAATTGAGTGGGACGAAGCCATGGCTCTCGCGACCGAGTGGCTGGGGGAAACCCGCGCCAAAGACCCCGGCAAGCTGGCCTTCTTTACCGGTCGCGACCAGAGTCAAAGCCTGACGGGCTGGTGGGCCTCTGCCTACGGCACGCCGAATTTTGCCGCCCATGGCGGGTTTTGTTCCGTCAATATGGCAGCCGCCGGGCTCTATACGCTGGGCGGGGCGTTCTGGGAATTTGGCGATGTGGACTTTGACCGCACCAAATATTTCATGATGCTGGGCGTGGCGGATGACCACGACTCCAACCCCATCAAAGCCGGACTCGGCAAGCTCAAGACCCGCGGTGACGCCAAATTTGTGTCCGTCAACCCGTCGCGCAATGGTTATTCCGCCATCGCCGATGAGTGGCTGGGCATTCGTCCGGGTACGGACGGCCTGTTTGTCATGGCGCTTATTCACGAGCTGTTGCGGGCAGAGAAAATCGATTTCGCATCGCTGGCCCGTTATTCCAACGCCCCCTGGCTGGTCATTGATGAGCCCGGCAAGCCGGACCACGGCCTGTTCCTACGCGACCGCAAAGGCGTACCACTCGTTTGGGACTTAAAAAAGAAAAAGGCCGTCAACGCCTATTCCAAAGATTTCACGCCCGCATTCGCCGGCGTCCGCAAGGTCAAACGCCGCAATGTGGTGCCATGCTTTCAGCATCTCGCCGCGCGCTATCTCTCCAAGGACTATGCACCCGACGCGGTCGCCGAGCGCTGCGGTATTCCCGCTGACACGATCCGGCGTATCGCCGCTGAAATGGCGGAAGCCGCCTTTGAAAGTGAAGTGGTCATCGATCAACCTTGGACCGATGCTTGGGGCCGCAAACATGACAAGATGGTCGGGCGGCCGGTTGCTATACACGCTATGCGAGGTATCTCAGCCCATTCTAACGGTTTCCATACCTGCCGCGCCATTCACATTCTGCAGGCATTACTCGGCTCGGTCGATGCCCCGGGCGGCTGGCGTTACAAACCGCCCTTCCCTAAGCCTATACCACCAGCCCCGAAACCAACGCCGCCCCATAACCAGCCGAACACAATACTCGGCGGCCCTTCCGGTGGTTTCCCGACCGGGCCGGAACATTTGATTGTTGATGACAATGGCCAACCTCTTCGTATCGATAAAGCCTATAGCTGGGAACATCCGCTCAGCCTGCACGGCATGATGCAAATGGTCTTGCGCAACGCCGCCGAAAAAGACCCTTATGACATAGACGTGCTCTTCATGTTCATGGCCAATATGGCCTGGAACTCCTCCATGAATATCCCAGAAACACTCGGTTTCTTTACGGCCAAGAATGAGGACGGCAGTTATAAGATCCCCAAGATCATCTATTCGGACGCCTTCTACTCAGAGACCGTGCCTTATTGTGATCTCATCCTGCCTGATACGACCTATCTGGAGCGCTATGATGCGTTATCCGTTCTGGACCGCCCTTTCTCGCAAGCACACGGCGTTTGCGATGGCATCCGTCAGCCTGTGGTCAAACCAGATCGTGATGTGCGGACCTTCCAGACGGTCTTGTTGGATTTGGGCGCGCGACTGGGCCTACCAGGCATGATCAATGAAGACGGCAGCGCGAAATATCCCGGCGGTTACCCTGATTATCTGGTCAATCATGAGCGCAAGCCGGGTGTCGGGCCTCTGGCCGGATGGCGGGGCGAGAACGAAGACGAGTTCGGCATAGGCAAACCTAATCCCAATCAGCTCGAGCGTTACATTGAAAATGGCTGTTTCTGGGAAGACATCATGCCCATGGAGCATCAATTCTTTAAGCACGGCAATCAGGGCTATCTGGACTATGCCAAGAAAATGGGCTGGATTGGTGACGCGACGCCGATCATATTCCAGCTCTATTCCGAACCTTTGCAGAAATTCCGCCTCGCGGCGAAGGGCCATAGCGACCATCAACCTCCTGAAGAGCACCGGGAACGGATCAAGACCTATTTCGACCCCCTGCCCATCTGGTACACGCCCTTTGAACAGGCTGAGATCGATGAAGAGGCTTTCCCTATTCACGCCATCTCGCAAAGACCCATGCATATGTATCATAGCTGGGGTTCGCAAAATGCCTGGCTGCGTCAGATCACGTCCGCCAATAAGCTTCATATCCATCATGACATGGCAGCGGCGGTCGGCGTCGTAGATGATGACTGGGTCTGGATTGAGAGCCGCCATGGACGAGTCAAAGGACAGGTGAAGCTGGTCTCGGGCGTGAATGCCAATACGGTCTGGACCTGGAACGCTATTGGCAAACGCAAAGGCGCCTGGGGCCTGCAGGAAGATAGTGAGGAGTTCACCAAAGGATTTCTGCTCAATCACATCATCTCTGATGTGCTGGCCTCCGGGTTTAAGACTAAAAAATACGCCAATGCGGACCCTGTCACTGGGCAAGCGGCCTGGTATGATTTGCGGGTCAGATTGATCAAATGCACTAAAGCCGAAAGCGGGTTTACAGAACCCATGTTTGAGACTTTTAAAAACGCGCCGGTGAACACCGACAAAGTCCTGCGCTACGGGGCCGGCATGGCCGGCAAAGATACGGGCGGGAAAACCAAGCTCTTGGATTTCGTCGGGCAGCGCTCCGCAAATAGCGACGCCATACCCGGCATTCGCAAAGGCCATGGCAATAGGATTGAGGATTAAATGACAAGCTTACCCACATCCCCGCCGCAGAAAAAACTTGGTCTCGTGATCGATCTGGATATTTGCGTGGGCTGCCATGCCTGCGCGGTCAATTGCAAAGAATGGAATACGGGCGGCAAGATGGCCCCGCTAACTGATACCAACCCTTACGGCAAAGACCCGGACGGGGTCTGGTTTAACCGCATTCACACCTTTGAGACGTTGGACGCGGCTGGCGAAGGCCGAACTGTGCACTTTCCCAAATCCTGCTTGCATTGCGACGATGCGCCTTGCGTCACCGCTTGCCCCACAGGTGCATCCTATAAACGCGAAGAAGACGGCATCGTCCTGGTCAATCAGGATATCTGTATTGGCTGCAAGCTTTGCTCCTGGGCCTGCCCTTATGGCGCTCGTGAATATGATGAGCATGACGGCGTCATGAAAAAATGTACGCTCTGCGTCGATAAAATCTATAATGAAAACTTGCCCGAAGAAAGCCGCGTTCCAGCCTGCGTCTCCACCTGCCCCGCGGGCGCGCGCAGTTTTGGGGATCTCAATGATCCCGAAAGCGATGTGTCCAAGCTGGTCGCCGCCCGCGAAGGTTTTGATTTGATGCCGGAACAAGGCACGAAACCGGTCAACAAATATCTGCCCCCGCGCCCCAAAAAGACTGGCTGCGGTCAGGTCAGCGGCGAAGAGGTCACAGCCCCCCGCATGCTCCAACACCGCGACGATAGCGCCGATGGCGCCGGACTGCTGGCCCGCTGGGTCGATAAGGTTTTAAGCTAAATGCATCCCGCCAAGTCTGTTATATTTTTTACCACCGCTACGGGCGCCGGATACGGCCTTATGTTTTGGATGGGCGTATTGGCACTTATGGGATATTTGCCAGATGACCGGATTTTTGCCTGGGCCAGCATGGTCATCGGTTTCGGCCTGATTGTTGGCGGGCTGTTGTCATCCACTTTGCACCTCGGCCATCCCGAGCGTGCTTGGAGAGCTTTCTCGCAGTGGCGTTCCAGCTGGCTCTCCCGCGAAGGCGTTATGGCCATCCTCACATTTATTCCGCTC
>CALDSY010000177.1 GCA_937924355.1 uncultured Caulobacterales bacterium | reverse complement strand
GCCAATGCGCCCCAGCGCGAGACGAAATTCGGCGTCTTCCGGATGTAATGGCGTGCAGGGTCAGGTCAACAGATTTGATTTTTTACGACTCGTCTTTGCGGGGACCGTGGCCGTCTATCATGCCTTTGTCCTGGCCGAACTGGCACCACGTTTGATGGTTGAAAAACATCTAGGAACGGCGGCTGAGCTCTCCATACAGGGCTTTTTCATTATTTCAGGATGTCTGGTTTTAGGCTCGCTTATTCGCTCAGAAAAAATCGGGCTTTACGCCGAGAAGCGTTTTCGGCGGCTATACCCTGCTTATGCCGTCGTGATCCTGGTGCCGGCTTTGATGGCCCTGGCTATGTCTGGCCAATTCAAAGGCGTGCTGAGTTATGTGGTACCTAATCTGGCCTTTTTGAACTTTATTGAGCCGACCTTGCCGGGGTCAACGGCCAATGGCTTATTTGAAAATTATGCCGGGATCGTCAATGGTGCCCTTTGGACCCTCAAGATTGAGGTTATGTTCTATATGGCGCTACCGCTCATCTGGTGGTTTATCCGTAAGCGGGGCGTGCTCTGCACTCTGACCTGGGTCGCCATGTTTTTAGGGGCTGAGATCTGGCGGCAATATTTTGCCCATCTGGATCATCCTTATGCGGCCCAGCTCGGGCGGCAACTTCCGGGGCAAATGGGCTATTTCGCCATTGGCATGCTCATTCATGAAAAGTGGTATCGGATCAAAGACCCGAAAATCTGGTGGGCGCTGATCGGAGCAGGTCTTGTTGCCCTGACGATCTGGCAGCCCGCTTTACATATTTTGCGGCCGATTGGACTGGCCTTGATCATCATCTGGATTGCGTTCTGCGCAGGTCCGGCGCTCAATGCCGCGCGGTATGGGGATATGAGTTACGGCGTCTACATCACCCATTTCCCGATTATTCAAGCCTGCATCGCGGCGGGACTTTTTGCCAGCCCTTTTGTCGGCCTGTCCGTGAGCCTGGGTTTGACACTCCTCGCGAGTTTTGCGCTCTGGCATTTGGTTGAAAAGCGCGCCTTATTACCGAGCTCTCATTATCGCAATACCTCTCCCTTGGGAGAGGTCGCAATGAGCGCCAGCGAATTTGCGGGTGAGGGGAAATGATGATGGAAAAAATACAGTCTTTAAAATGCGGTGTTCAAACATCCCCTCACCCCGCAGCCGCTGACGCGGCGCGGACCTCTCCCCAAGGAGAGGAAAAAGGAGACGTCTATGTCTAAGATCAAAAAAATTCTCATTGCCAATCGCGGCGAGATCGCCTGCCGGGTCATCAAAACTGCGCGCAAAATGGGCATCAAGACCGTGGCCGTTTATTCTGACGCAGACGCCAAGGCTCTGCATGTAAGGATGGCCGACGAAGCCGTGCATATCGGGCCGAGCCTGGCGGCTGAGAGCTATCTGGTCATGGATAAGATTATTGATGCCTGCCAACAAACCGGCGCGGATGCGGTCCACCCAGGTTATGGGTTTTTGTCGGAAAACCCGGATTTCGCGCGGGCGCTTAAAAAGGCCAAGATCACTTTTATCGGCCCGGCCGCAGAAAGCATGGAGGCTATGGGCCTGAAGGACGCGGCCAAAGCTCTGATGACCAAAGCGGGCGTGCCGGTTACGCCCGGTTATCAAGGGGATAATCAGGACCCAGAGCATCTTAAAGAACAAGCCGATAAAATCGGCTATCCGGTCCTCATTAAGGCCGTGGCAGGCGGCGGCGGCAAAGGTATGCGCAAAGTTGAAGACAGTACGGATTTCATCGACGCTCTCGCCTCTTGTCAGCGCGAAGCCAAGTCGAGCTTTGGCAATGATATTGTTCTGATTGAAAAATATATCTCCAGCCCCCGCCATATTGAGGTGCAGGTCTTTGGCGACACCCACGGCAATGTCATTCACCTGTTTGAGCGGGACTGCTCGCTGCAACGCCGACACCAAAAAGTCATTGAAGAAGCCCCGGCCCCCGGCATGACGGAGAAGGTCCGCAAGGCCATGACCACGGCCGCCGTCAATGCCGCCAAAGCTGTCGACTATGTGGGCGCTGGCACAGTTGAATTTATCGTCGACGGCTCGGGAGATCTCAAAGACGATGGCTTCTGGTTCATGGAGATGAATACCAGATTACAGGTTGAGCACCCGGTCACGGAAATGATTACGGGACTTGATCTGGTAGAGCTACAATTCCGCGTCGCGCAGGGCGAGAAACTGCCAGAGCAAAAGGATATCAAGATAAATGGTCATGCTATTGAAGCGCGCCTTTATGCGGAAGACCCTGCCAATGACTTCCTGCCGAGTATTGGCAGGCTGGAGGTGTTGGGCGGCTTTGACGAAGGTCTAGACGTCAGGATTGATACAGGCGTCGAACAAGGGGATCAAGTTTCGATCTATTATGATCCCATGATTGCCAAAATCATCCATCACGCCGAGGACCGTGTGGCCGCCATTTCCGACCTGGCCAATAGCTGTCAGGCGGCACGCGTCTATCCCGTTAAAACCAATGCGCGCTTTATGCTGGATTGCCTGCTCGATGAAGACTTCATCAAGGGCAATGTCTCGACCCATTTTATTGGACAGAAGCCGCATCTACTGGATGACCCGCTGGAAAGCGACCTAGCCTCTATGGCCGAAGCGCTCGATCCAAAATTTGAAGATACAGGGTTTGATGACCAAACGGGCTGGCGGCCTAATCAGCCCAAGCGAGATCATCAAGTTCGCTACGCCAATGGTGTTGAAGTACGCCTAGCTATTGGGGCGGCGATGGCAGATGATGATTTACGTTATTGGTATCAAGAAGACGACGACAGCCCGCTCTTCATCAATGGTACGGCTTATATGATGGATAACCTGTCTTTAGACGCGTCGGCCACATCCAATGCCAACGCCCTCACCGCCCCCATGCCGGGCAAGATCATATCCGTCGAAGTTGCGCCCGGCGCCGCTGTCAAAGCCGGTGACAAGCTCATCGTTTTGGAAGCCATGAAAATGGAAATGTCTCTGGACGCGCCGCGCGACGGTGTTGTTGCCGCTATTCCGGTAGAGGCCGGGCAGCTGGTCAATGACGGGGATATTTTGTTAGAATTAGAAAAAGAGGAATAGAGCCATGAACACCACCAATTACCCATCCCTCTCCTTTGGACATTCCGAAGAAATCGAAATGTTGCGTGATATGGTTTACCGCTTCGGCAAGGAACATATTGAACCCATTGCCGCAGAGATCGACAAGACCAATGAATTTCCCCGTCATCTCTGGCCGCTTATGGGCGAGCTGGGATTGCACGGCGTCACCGTGTCCGAGGAATATGGCGGCACGGACATGGGTTATCTGGCCCAGACCATCGTCTATGAAGAGCTGGCGCGCTTTTCCGCCTCTGTCTCGCTCTCTGCCGGCGCCCACTCCAATCTCTGTATTAATCAGCTCCACCGCTGGGGCAATGCCGAGCAAAAGGCCAAATATCTGCCTAAGCTTGTCTCTGGCGAGCATCTCGGCTCTCTGGCCATGAGTGAACCTGGGGCAGGGTCGGATGTGGTGTCGATGACGCTTAAAGCCGATAGCGCTCAAGGCGGCTATCTTCTCAACGGCAATAAAATGTGGATCACCAATGCGCCAACGGCGGACATGCTCTTTGTCTATGCCAAGACAGACCCCAAGGCCGGCTCCAAAGGCATCACCGCCTTTATCATTACGCCGGATATGGACGGCTTCTCCACGGCGCAGAAACTCGACAAGCTGGGCATGCGCGGTTCGGATACGTGTGAGCTGGTGTTCGAAGACTGCCATGTCCCCGAAGAAAATGTGGTCGGCAATATCGGCCAGGGCGCAGAGATTCTCATGAGCGGTCTGGACTATGAGCGGGTAACGCTATCCGGCCTGTCTATCGGCCTCATGCAGGCCTGTCTCGATGTAGTCCTGCCCTATATTCACGAGCGCAAACAGTTCGGCAAAGCCATTGGCGAGTTTCAGCTCATGCAAGGCAAGCTGGCCGATATGTATGTGACCACCTCCACGGCGCGGGCCTATACTTATGCCGTTGCCGAAGCCTGTGATCGGGGCGAAACCACGCGCAAGGATAGCGCGGGCTGTATTCTCTACGCCGCCGAGAAAGCCACACAGCTGGCGCTCGACGCCATCCAGATGCTGGGCGGCAATGGTTATATGAATGAGAACTCGCCGGGTCGTATCCTGCGCGATGCCAAGCTCATGGAAATCGGCGCGGGCACATCAGAGATCCGCCGCTGGCTCATCGGCCGTGAGCTATTTGCCGAAACCGCTTAGCCTGTTCCTAAAATGAGAAAAGACGGCTTCCCCCGAAGCCGCCTTTTAAGTGGACCCCGCCACTACACGGGGCGCAATGGTAGAGCAGGGTCCATGTCGTTTCCGACAGCCTGCCTTTGCCACCGCGAACCTGAACAGAATGTAAACGGGAATTTTCTGAAATAAAAACGGCCGCTTCCCCCGAAACGGCCGTTTAAAATAAAAGAACTCCCGGCCTACACGGGGCGCAATGGTAGGCCTGAGAGTTCGGGTCTAATGACCTTGTGCTTGCATACACAACTCAACATGAACGTAGCTTAAATGGCTCGCAAAACGCCATCTATAGTTGTTATCACAATTGGCAATACATCTTAATATCGATCTATCTTGGTTTTGAGTTCCGGGCGGGCTCGAGGTAGAGACGGCGTCACGGCCGTACCTATGTATATAAACCCCGCGACGCGTTCGGTTTCGCTTAAACCCAGCTCTACTAAAATTTCCGGATCATAGGCGTACCATTCGGTCAACCATTGCGCGCCAAAGCCGTGAGCTTGCCCCGCCAGACACATATTATAACAGCAAATCGCCGAAGACAGGCGCTGTTCCCATTCCGGCGTGCCGCGCGGGCACTCAACAGGGCTGGAAATAACCCCGACCACTGTGGGGGCGCGCATAAACCGCTGGGTTTCAAATTCGACCCGGTCGGGCAGGTCGGGGTTTTGCGCCGCAAAGACCCGGCCGATATGAGCGCCTATGCGTTCCCGCGCCGCGCCCTCAAATATAATAAATCGCCACGGGGCCAACTTTCTGTGGTCTGGGACGCGCGCCGCGACGGACAGGATATCATCCAGCGTCTCGGCGTCAGGGCCGGGCCCTTCCATCATTTTGGCCAGATTTGATCGGCGGCTTTTTAGGAAGTTCAATATTTCGGAATTTTTCGAGGGAAGCGGAAAAGGTTTCGGGTCGGTCATGTCTATCTCTTTACTGTCCTGTCTGGACTAGCTATGGCATTTATATAGAAATTCAAGTGGGGGATAAAATGGGTAAACGCTTAAAATGCCAAAATTGCGGCGAAGCTTATGGCTGGCAGGAATATTTTGACTATATGCTAAACCTGCGCAGCTCCACTGTGGATTGCTATACCTGCCCCGAAGAAAACTATGTGGTCCCCGGTAGCTTTGTGAAAACGCTTCCCTTACGCATATTAGGATTGGCGCTCGCCGTTATAACCGCTTTGATCCCGGTTTATTTTTTGTCTGAAATAGAGCCCGATTATATCGAAATTCCGGGGATGGCGATTTATATTGGACTGGCGACTCTGGTATTTATGTTTCTTGTTGCCATGAAATCCATAAACTGGAAAACGGGCAGCCTGACTTTAGACAAAAGCTATAAGTCCGAATCCGATTACGATATATATTAACGACCGAAACACATTCACGTAGATTTTTAGAGACCCCCATGAACCCCATTGATCAAAAAATTGAAGCGCTGGGATTAACCCTGCCCGAACCCTCCGCGCCTGTTGCCAATTATGTGCCCTATGTAATCTCGGGCAATCTGGTTTTTATATCCGGGCAAATCTCTAAGGTCGGTGATGACATGATCGGCGGCCGTCTGGGTGAAGATATGGATGTAGCACAAGGCCAAAAGGCTGCGCGCCTCTCTGCGCTTAATCTGTTGGCGCAAATGAAAGCGGCTTGCGGGGGCGATCTGACACGGGTCAAGCGGGTCGTGAAACTGGGCGGCTTTGTTCAGGCTTTGCCTGCCGCCACCGCCGCCGATATTCCCAAGGTGATCAACGGATGTTCCGACATCATGGTCGCGGTTTTTGGGGATGCGGGTCGCCATGCCCGCTTTGCCGTATCCGCGCCGTCTCTGCCGCTCGATGTGGCCGTGGAAATTGATGCTATAATTGAAATTGAGTGAACTACGCCGCCCGCATTTTAACCCGAATTTCTGAGGTCAGTGAAACAGATTGGGACGCGCTTGCAGGCGGACATAATCCGTTTTTGTCCTGGCGATTTCTGCACGCCTTGGAAGACAGCGGCTGCGCGGTCGAAGAGACGGGCTGGGGACCCCGCCATATCTGGCTGCAGGACGAGGCCGGCCAACCCGTTGGCGCGGCTCCGCTCTATGCAAAAACCCATAGCCAGGGCGAGTATGTCTTTGACCATGGCTGGGCCGATGCTTTCCAGCGGGCTGGCGGCAATTATTATCCCAAGCTCCAATGCGCCGTCCCGTTTACCCCTGTCGGCGGGCCGCGGCTACTGGCGCCCGGCACGGATGAAAAGACAGCGCTCATTTCGGCCATGGCGCAAGCGACTCAGGAATGGGGCTATTCCAGCGCCCATCTGACGTTTCTGGACCCCGGTGATAAAAGTGTCTGCGAGACGGCCGAGCTTTTAATACGGCAGGACCGACAATTCCATTTCATGAATCATGACTATTCTGACTTTAATGATTTTACCGCCAAGCTTTCGTCCCGCAAACGCAAGAACATCCGCAAAGAACGCCGGGGGGCACAAGACGGGGTCACCATAAAACGCCTGACCGGTGACGCTCTAAAACCCGAACATTGGGACACCTTTTACAAGTGCTATGTGGATACAGGCATGCGCAAATGGGGGCGACCCTATCTGAACCGGGAATTTTTCGCCCGTATTCACGAAACCATGAAAGACGACATTTTACTGGTCATGGCCTGGCAAGATGAGGTGCCTTTTGCTGCGGCTTTGAACTTTATCGGACGTGACGCGCTTTATGGGCGCAATTGGGGCTGCCTCGCGCACAAACCTTTCTTGCATTTCGAACTGTGTTATTATCAGGCCATCGATGCGGCGATCGAATTGGGATTGTCCCGCGTTGAAGCCGGGGCGCAGGGTGAACACAAGCTGGCGCGCGGGTATGAACCAGTCGCGACGTCTTCCGCGCATTATATTGCCCATGCGGGCTTTCGAAGCGCGCTGGTCGATTACTTGACCGAAGAGCGTGAGGCGGTAGATAGAAATATAGAAATTCTGGGGCAATATACGCCGTTTAAGAAAGGGTGATTGTGGATCTGCTTCCCGTTTATAACTCGACACATTTGACGGAAATTGCGGTGATGAAATCTAAACTAGAAGCCGGAGGTATCGATCTGTTTGTGCAGAATTACGAGCATGCGCAAATGGCCCAGGTAGATATTCTGGCGCTGGGCGGCATGAATATTCTGGTTCCTGAAAATCAGGTGGAGGAGGCCTTGGCCATCATCCATGAACCGGGCGAGTTTCTCGATACGGATATATTTGATGACTATAATCCGCCTTGGCAAAACGTGGCCCCCTATCGGGCAAGCCTTTGGGCGGTCGCGGTGCCCGTTATGGCGGCGCTTCTGATTATCGTATTCACAAGCAAAGATATTTTGGCCATTCCCCTCATCGCTTTTGCAGGCTTCCTGCTGCATGCCCAAAGAAAAGCCACGGATATTCAAGCCAGAAAGGACAAACAATGAGTCTTAATGGAACCTATGATCCGGACAATATCTTCGCAAAAATCCTGCGCGGTGAGATTCCGAGCGCGGCGGTTTACGAGGATGATCACATTCTGTCTTTCATGGATGCCTTTCCTCAATCCAAAGGACATACGCTGGTCATCCCAAAAGTGCCGTCGCGGAATCTTTTAGATACAGACCCGGACATCCTCGCCCGCGTGACTGCGCAAACTCAAATCATTACAAGAGCGGTGCACGAGGCCTTCGAACCGGACGGTATCACCATCACGCAATTTAACGGCGCGCCTGCGGGTCAGACTGTATTTCATCTGCACTTTCATATCATTCCGCGCTATACAGACAGCGCGCTTGGCGCCCATGCGGGCGGCCAGATGGCGGATTTTGAAGAGCTCACAGCACAAGCGGCAAAAATTAGACAGAAATTACCAGAATAAAAGTTTAGGCATAAAAATAATTCAGGCATAAAACGGGAAACCCCATGAAACACCTACTCATTTCAACACTATCCATCACCGCCCTATTGGCAGGCTGTAAAGACAAGACCAGCGGTGAAGCCGCCATCGATGGGAAAACGCAGAGCGCGCAATCCCAAACCGCTGAAAGCAATACAGGCGCGCAGGCCCCATACGATCTGGCGGCTCAATATAGAAAGTTCAAACCCGTTAAAATGGATGTGGATACCTCTTTCCTGACGCCGTCCGAGCGGGCGGTCGTCAACAAGCTGATGGAAATTCGCAAGCCCATGAATGCTATCTTCATGTCACAGCTCAATGTGGACAATCCCAAAATCAGAAAGTCCATTATGAATTCCGAGCTGGACAATAAAGCTCAGGTTTTGAAGATGTTCGATCTTCATTTTGGCGTTTGTGATCCGCTGGCCGGCAATCAGGTCTTTTACAGTGACGGTGACTGTCCCGATGGGGGCGGCTTCTATCCCGCTGATATGACCAAGGACGAATTTAACGCCTGGATCGAAAAACATCCTCGCGCGGCGGAAAAATTCAAATCCGGTTTTACGGTTATCCGAAGACGCGGCGACAAACTGGTCGCTGTGCCCTATTCTGTTGCCTATAAGCCGCATTTAACCAAAATTGCCGGGATTATGCGCGAAGCGGCGGCTTTGTCCCGGGAGCCCAGTTTGAAACGTTATTTAAATCTGCGGGCCGACGCATTGTTCTCTGATGATTATTTCGAATCCGATATGGCGTGGATGGATCTTGAAGGGAATATCGAAGTGGTCATTGGCCCTTACGAAGTTTATGATGATCAACTCTTTGGTTATAAGACCGCGTTCCAGATGTTCTTAACCGTCAAAAACCCGGAAGAGTCGGCGGCCTTGGCCAAGTATAAAAATTATCTCAATGACATGGAGCGCAACCTGCCGGTTGAGGATAGTTATAAGAATTTTGGCCGGGGCTCTGAGAGCCCGCTTGTGGTCGCCTATCAAGTTCAGGGCGGCGGCGACAATGCCAACGGGATCCAAACCATCGCCTTTAATCTGCCCAATGATGAACGCGTGCGCGAAGCCAAAGGCTCAAAGAAGGTTATCCTCAACAACGTCCTGCACAAGAAATTTGATTCCGTTTTGGGTCCCATCGGTAAAAAAGTCCTGATCCCGCAACAGGCAGCTCTAACGTCCCGAAAATATATGGAAAATAATACGCTTTTCCACGAGCTCTCGCATGGTCTTGGGCCCGGTAAAATCGTCAAAGACGGCAAAGAGACCACTGTCGCCGCCGAGCTGCAAGATCTCTATAATGGTCTGGAAGAAGGCAAAGCCGACATTATGGGGATTTATAACATCCTTTATATGATGGAAAAAGGCGAGCTGCCCATGTCTGAAAAACAGGAAATGCTGGCCACCCATTTTACGGGTATTTTTCGGTCTGTGCGGTTTGGAACAGAATCCGCCCATGCCAAAGGCCGCACAATCCAATATAATTACTACCGCAAAACCGGCGCGGTCCAATGGATGCCCAAGCTCAAACGTTACAAAATCAATTACGACAAGATGGAGCAGGCGGTTCGCGATCTGACTGGAATGTTCGTTCGGGTTCAGGGCGATGCTGATTATGACAAGGCTAAATCTTTCCTCGATGAATATGGAAATCTGGATGACGAGGCCAGAATAATTCTGGATAATCTGAATAATGTTCCGGTTGATATTCGGCCGATTTATCCACGCAAAATTTAATTTTCAGGGGCCGTATAGTTAATTATCCCCTTTGCCTTTTAGGGAAAGGGTTAATTTCTCGCGTGAAATGAAAGCGCTTCCTTTTGCGATGTAGAAACCCTAACCGCCACACACGGTCAAGGGGTACATGACCTGAGGAAAAAATGAAAATAACAATAAGAACACCAATAAAACTTTCAAATCTGTGGCCAGCATTTTACCGCGGCGTTTCTCTCTCGTCTTGCTAGTAGGCGCGTCAGATGAAAAGGTTAGTTGTGATTGCCGGTCCCCACGGGGCGGGTAAGACGAAATTTATGGTCGGGGCCCTCGGCCGTGATATAATCCGTGGAAAGTCTGTCGATCCACAGCACGTATACGAGACCCTGCAAAATCATTACGCGATTGAGACGTATAACCGTGAAGCGCGCCCCGACTTTGTTCAGCGAGCTATGGAGCGGGCATTTACCATTCGATACGAAAGGATCCGTGACGGAAAAAGCGTGACGGCCATTTGTTCGCTCGGCGCTATAGAGGATTTGGACTTTATCGAAGCGGCGCGGCGGAATGCCTATCACATTTCGCTCTATTTCTTTGGTGTCAGCTCCTGGAGAATATGTGAGACTTATATCCGGTCTCAGAAAAAACATTGGCTTCACAAGCTTGATAGCCGGGCCATATACGGGGATTATCACAGGGCATTAGCCATGTTACCCGGCGCCATACTACTTTCTGATACGGGACGGATATATGATAATGCGGACCCAAAAAATCCTACCCCATTGCTGGGCATTGAAGAGGGCCGGATAACCATCATTGAAAAGAATTTGCCCGACTGGATCTTGGAACCCCTGTCACGGTGCTTGTGATTTTCTATTGCCTGCGGCATAAGCGGCGACGAATGACGGACTAAGTTTAACGCCAACTTCTGGAGGGGCAAATGAGCGACCATGCATCCGACCCTGTCCTGCCAGAAAATGACGGTCCAAATCTCTTGGTGCAATTAGCGGATCCTACCCAAGCCCCGGCATTAATCGAAGATATCAAAAACCTGCACCCGGCGGACTTCGCCGATCAGTTCGAGCAATTATCCAATGATCAGCGGGATGTCTTCATTGACGCCAATGCCGAGCTCATTTCGCCAGAAATTCTGGCGGAGCTCGAAGACGAGGTGGTCGAAGATATTTTGCCACGGCTGCCGTCCGGTCAAATTGTCGAAGCCCTGACTGAGCTGGATAATGACGATGCAACCCAGATTTTCGAGGAGTTGGAAGCAGAGCAGCGCGAAGCCATCCTCGAAGGACTTGAGCCGGAAGACAGAGCCAATCTGGAAGCCTCTCTGGCTTTTGATGATGAAACCATTGGCCGTCTTATGCAGCGGGAGTTTGTGGCGGCGCCCCCCTTCTGGACGGTGGGCGATACCATCGATCATATGCGCGCCTCGGGTGAGAACCTGCCGGATTTGTTCTTTAATATTTGGGTTGTTGATACCCGTTTTCACCCGATCGGCTTTATCCCGGTCTCTGTGCTGACCCGCAACCAGCGCGGCAAACAATTATCGGCCTTGATGGACGACCAGGTCATCACCGTCGATGAAAGCATGGACCAGGAAGAAGCCGCTTACATTTTTGAAAAATATCACCTGATTTCTGCGCCCGTGCTGGATGCAGACGGCCGGATCAAAGGGATCATGACCGCCGATGATATCATTGATATTATTCAGGACGAAAACAAAGAAGACATGCTGGCCTTGGCCGGGGTAAGCGATGCCGGTGTAACGGATACAGCGCTGACGACAGTTCGCGCGCGGGCCCCTTGGTTATTGCTCAATCTCGCCACAGCTATCCTGGCGTCCATTGTCATTGCGTTTTTCGATTATACCATCGACAAATTTGTCCAGCTGGCCATTTTAATGCCTATTGTGGCTTCGATGGGCGGCAATGCGGGGACCCAAGCCCTCGCTGTGGCTGTCCGGTCATTGGCAGAACGCGACCTCACCCCGCAAAATGCCTGGCGGGCGATCCGACGCGAAGTGTTAGCGGGATTGATTAATGGGCTGATTTTCGCGGTGGCCCTCGCCGCGATCGCCTTTTTATGGTTCGGGAGCCGGGACATTGCCTTAGTGGCCTTTATCGCCATGATCATAAATCACTTCTTTGCGGGTCTGGCGGGTATTTCCGTGCCTTTACTCCTAAAGCGGGCCGGTTTGGACCCGGCGGTCTCTTCGTCTGTTTTTGTTACGACTGTGACGGATGTGATCGGATTTCTTGCCTTTCTTGGATTTGCAGCCCTTATGCTGGTATAGTGATGCCCGCCAGCTCTCCCCTAACGAGAGCCCTTTAAATTTTTTATCCGCCATAAAGGGAATTCGGCCCGGTAATTGCATCTGTTGGACGTGAGTAAAGGTTTGTCCTGATTTGGAACGAAAAATGAGCTATCAATTTAACATCTCAGACATCGGTCTGCGCCTGATTAAAGCCTATGAGGGTTATAGCCCCAATGGCCAAATTTTACGCGGCGGAAAAAAAATCGTCGGCTATGGCCGTGTCACCCAAGATATGACCGCCAAATTGTCCGAGAAAGACGCCAATACACAACTCATGGCCGATTTGTCGGATATCGAGAATATTGTGAATACGAATGTTCATGCAGCCATGTCCCAAGGCCAGTTTGACGCCCTTTGCTCTCTGGCCTACTCCATTGGCGCAGACGCATTTTTAAGCTCTGACATATTGCACGCCATGAACCGCGGCGAAGTCATTGCAGCGGCCAATGGTTTTGACAGTTGGCGTCTCGGGAAAATCGACGGAAAAGTCTATGTGGTTGATGCGCTCGTGCGCCGCCGGACAGCAGAGAAAGCCTTGTTTTTGCGCCCGCACCGCACAGTTCCTGCGCCCCATCAGGCCCTTCCAGCCCTGCAAGACACAAATGTGACCCCTGAGAAAATTGCCCAAATCTCTGGGGCATCCGCTGAACCGTCCAACATTGTACCGCTTTATCAGGCCCATGAGACGGCTTTGGACGACATGGGCACACAAACAGATGATGCAGAGATTTTTGAACTGACTAACCGCGTCGACGATGACGGCGTTGCGGCCCATCCCTCTCCCATCGCGGAGGCCGCCGCAGAAGTGAGTGACCGTTTGGACGCCCTGATGGAAACCAAATCCGAGCCAGGCAATGACTGGCCTGAAAGCCTTGTGGAAGAAGAGGATTTTGAACCGGAATTTGTCGCGGCTGACTCAGATCTCGACGGCCCAGAAACACACCTGAATCAAGAGACCCATTATGACATTGTTCAAGACCCGGTGGATGAGACCGATTACTATGTAGATTCAGGCCATAAGGATGATGGCAAATATGCCAGCGCCGATAAATATATCGAGCCGGGGCAAAACCACTATAGAAAGCAGAACTTTTGGGCCTTCGTGACCATGATCATTCTTGGCCTGACCATGGCTGCAGGGGGTTTATGGTCAAATATGAGCGGCAATGTATATTTTGGGGATCTTAGCCGCCTGGCCTGGAGCGCCATTTTTGCCATAGGCTTTCTCATGGCCGTCATGGGCGCCTATTATTTAATCAAACAGATATTCGGAAAATCGTAAGAATTATCTGATAATTTTATATTCAGTGAATGGAGACCACATTGAGTATTTTGACCGAATGGGATGAAACTCATACCCAAAATTTTCAAAAAGAAATCATGACCTTTAAACATGGCCTGGCAGAGACTGGCTTGTTTACAGATGAGGCCTTGATCACGCTTCTGGAAAAACATCCTTCCCATCTTTTAGATGTGAACTCCATGGGCGATGCTGACCATCCGGAATATCCAAATAAATTCCGGACGGGCGATTTTCGGGACATTCCAGGTAAGGTGTTGCTAGACGCCGCAAAGGCCGGACGGGTTTTCATCAATGTGCGCCGGGCCATGAATGTTCATCCTGAGTACAAAGACGTGCTGGACAAAATGTATGGCGGCATTGCCGAGAAAACCGGTAAAAAAGCCTATACGCCCAATGGCAGTATTTTGATCTCTTCTCCGATTTCTCAGACGCCTTACCATTTTGACAAAACGGAAGTGATCCTTTGGCACATCCGCGGGGCCAAGCGCATCGTGCTGTACCCTCGGACCCAAAAATTTATCCCGGACCAAGCCTATGAGAGCGCCGTGACAAATTTGATTGATGATGATCTGCCCTATGATAAATCCTTCGACACAGAGGCGACAATTGTGGATCTTGAGCCGGGACAGGCCTTGACCTGGCCGCTGAATTCGCCCCACCGGGTGGATAACTCAGCCTTTTGTGTATCCGTGACCACGGAATATTCCACCCGCGAATCTGGTATGAAAAACGCTGCGATGGTGACCAATGCAACCTTGCGCAACAAGTTTGGTATGGATGTGTCGTATGAAAAAGATGGCAAAGCCAAACGGCAGGTTAAATCCGTATTTGGCCGCGTCCTGAAAAAAGCCGGGATTGCCCACAAAACGGTGACCAAAGACATGGTGACCTTTACCATTGATCCCAAAGATCCGGGTTTCGTGGTCGATGTGGAACCGTTTGAACGGAACTTCTAGTATTCAATTCAGGTCCGGCCTATAGTCGGACCGAATGATTCATCTTCAGAAATTATCCGTCGGATCCGAATCCATTGACACCTTAGCTGCGTGGCAAAAACATGTGGTCGAGCGCCGTCTCAAAAAAGGCGAGAGCTCGCATCATGTCCATGTCACCCGCATGTTCCCCAAACAAAAAGATGCGTTGCTTGACGGCGGGTCTATCTATTGGGTGATCAAGGGATTGATACAATGCCGAAACCGGATTGTCGCCCTCGAAGAGGTTCGTAGAAAAGACGGCACCAAAGCCTGCGCCATCATTATGGACCCGGCACTTGTGGCTGTCGTTCCCACATCCAAACGCCCCTTTCAGGGCTGGCGTTATCTGCAGGCCGATGCCGCCCCCGCAGACTTAACAGAAGTAAGCGGCGGGGCTGATCTGCCGCCAGAATTACGGTCAAAGCTGGTCGATATCGGCGCGTGGT
>CALDSY010000176.1 GCA_937924355.1 uncultured Caulobacterales bacterium | reverse complement strand
CGCAGCCAAGGGCCGGAAGGTCGAACTGGCTGAAAAGCAAGTTCTCTCTCGGGAAGGTCGAGGCGCGCCCCGCGAGATCGGACAGATCGGCTTTAGCGCCTTAAGAGGCGGCGGCGTGATCGGGCAACACAATGTCCATCTGGCCAGTGAGCTCGAAATGCTCACCCTCTCCCATGAGGCGTTTGACCGGTCTGTTTTTGCCCGCGGGGCGGTCGTGGCCGCGATCTGGGCGCATAATAAGCCAAAGGGTTTGTACTCTATGCGGGACGTTTTAGGGCTTTAGTTCGCTCACTCGGCCGCATTTTTGAGCTCTTCTTCGTCGGGTACATATTCTAAAAGATCAGCCGGCTGACAGTTTAGCTCCCGACAAAGGGCCTCAAGGGTTGAGAACCGCACGGCCCGGGCTTTGCCGGTTTTCAGAATGGACAGATTAGCCAGGGTAATACCCACGCGGTCCGCCAACTCCGTCAGGGACATGCGACGCTCCAGCAGCATTCGGTCGAGATTTACACGAATGGCCATTAGACGGTCAGCTCCTGATCACGTTTGAGCTCAAGGCCAACACGGAAAACCTCAGCCATAATGGCAATAACGAAAACCAAAAACCAGGCCGTAATATTCAGATCGACTTCAATCGATGCCTCGCCCGTTTTGCTACTGCTCTTCATGAAAGACGATGCTAAGGCTTTGAGGACTTCAACTCCCGCAATAATCATCCAGGTTAGACGCAGCCTAGAAATGTTTTCTTCGACAAACGGATTGCCTTCGAGTGTCGTTCGAACGATTTTTTTAATTACCAGCGCCACATAAAGATAGGCCGCTGCGATTAAACTGCCGCCAATGGCACCGCCGACATTTAAGGCAAAAAGCGATGGCGCTTCCCCGTTTTTGTCCTTCATGCCCTGAGCGACTTCCTCGCCGAAAAAGGGTAAAACCAACATGACGAGCAAACATAATAGCAAGAGACAAATCACAATGTTCAGCGCGATATTTAGAAATCGCGCTGTTTTCATGATTGATTTATTTGCCGGTGAATTCATGAAACTCCAAAATTCGTTTGTTTATCGATAAACAATAATGAAAAAGACTGCAAGGTCTTTACCGAACGGGATGCAGTAATTATGCCGGGTTATCAGGAGGTCTTATGCAGAAACTGACCAAAATTGTCGTCGCATCTCACAATAAGGGCAAAGTCCGTGAAATTCGAGAATTGCTCGAGCCATTGGGCGTGACCACTGTGAGCGCGGGCGATTTAAACCTGCCGGAACCGGAGGAGACCGAAACGACCTTTGCGGGCAATGCCAGGCTCAAAGCCGTTGCGGCGGCCAAGGCCAGCGGTTTGCCAGCGCTTTCCGATGACAGCGGTCTGGCGGTCGATGCACTGGATGGTGACCCCGGAATTTATGCAGCGCGCTGGGCGGCGATCCCCAAATGCGAAGGCGGCGGCCGGGATTTTGATATGGCCATGTGGCGCGTCCATACGGAAATGGAAAAAGCGGGCGGTCCGAAAACGGCACGGTTTATCTGCGCGCTTTGCCTGACTTTCCCAGACGGCGAGACAGACGTTTACGAGGGCAAAGTTGAAGGGGAAATTATCTGGCCGCCGCGCGGCGATAAAGGCTTTGGTTATGATCCGATCTTTCAGGCCATCGGCGATAAGAAGACTTTTGCCGAAATCGATCCGGCCGAAAAACACGCGAAAAGCCACCGGGCCGATGCCTTTGCCAAATTTTTAAAGGCCCGCTTCCCGTAATGGCCAAAACCCCGCCGCTCGCCATTTATGTGCACTGGCCCTATTGCACGCGCATTTGTCCCTATTGCGATTTCAACGTCTATAAGGGCGCAAAAAATGCGGATTTGGGTCAAGCTATCCTCAAAGATTTGCGACATTGGCGGGACGAGTCGGGCCCCCGCGTCATCAACTCGGTCCATTTCGGCGGCGGCACACCGTCTTTGATGTCCGTGGAAGATATCGCCAATATCATCAACACGGTTGATGATTTGTGGGGTATTCCGAACGACATTGAGATCGGGCTTGAGGCCAATCCGTCCGATGCCATCCCGGAAACTTGGCGCGGTTATAAAGAAGCCGGGATCAACCGTGTCTCTTTGGGGGTTCAGTCTTTTAATGACGCGGCCCTTGCCTTTCTGGGACGAAATCATGACGGCGCAGCCGCCAAGCGGGCCGTTGATCTGGCATTGGAAATATTCCCAAATGTCTCGCTGGATCTCATTTATGGCCTGGCCGGCTATGATACCGCGTCAGATGCTGAGCAGGCTGTGGCTATGGGGTTGCATCACATCTCTACCTATCAATTGACCATCGAAGAGGGGACGGCCTTTCATCGGGCCGAGCAACGGGGCCAATTGCGGGCTGTCGACGCAGATAAAAGCGCCGACGCTTTTGACGCTGTGGCGTCAATCCTCAACGGGGCTGGGTTTCAGCGTTATGAAATATCCAATTGGGCGCAGCCGGGTTTTGAGTCGCAGCACAATCTCGCCTATTGGCGGGGCTATGATTATGTGGGCGTCGGGCCGGGGGCCCATGGACGGATAACCGAAAACGGCCAGCGGATCGCAACCACAGCCTATATGAAACCTTCTGATTACATAGACGCCATATCAGTTTCTGGCGTTGAGCGGCGAGAGGTCTTGTCTGCGAACGCGCGGGCGAGCGAATATCTGATGATGGGACTGCGAACCTCTGAAGGGATTTCCATAGATCAGTATCAGGCATGGGCAGGTAAAACTTTGCCGCCGGATGTTACCGACTTGATTCAATCAAATTTTTTGAGGTCCGAGCAGGGCCGATTAATCGCCACAGAGCGCGGTCGCGACGTCCTCGATTACATCACCGGAAAATTGTTGACCTAGCTCGGATCCGTTGCGCGGGTTGGCGCGGGCTCGACAATCACAAAACGACCGTTCTGAACCTGGTAGATGGCGAGACCGCGATTGGGTCGCCCGTCTGGGCCCCAGCTGATCATACCATCAGCGCCGTAAAATCCGACCGGGTCTTCGACGCGGGCGCGACGAGTCCGGACCGCCCCATCCGCGACGACCGCCCCAATATTTACAGCGTCAAAAGCCAGTGAGGCCAAGCGTGAAGGGTCCTCGCCAAATTGACGGTCATAATTATCAAGGAAGCTTTGGCGGGCCATTTGGTCTGGCGCGGCGAAAACACCGCCGTTCAGCGCAGGTTCGCGGACAACTTCTTCTTTGTGCCAGAGGCTGGTGCCTAGGAACTGAACTCGATCTGGATCGATATCATAATAGGGCAAGAGCGGCGCGAGCGAGCGCAACGGCACGCCGCCTTCTGGCAGGATAATCGCTTCGAAATGCTGGCGGTCTGTGGGCTCGGACATTTCATCATGCTTGCGATAGGCGTCTGCCAGCTTACGGGCTGGGTCCTGCATGACCGAAATATCATCGCCGTCATAGCTCTCTTGGCCGCGGATCTCGCCGCCATTGCTTTGAACAGCGCTTTGATAGGCTTGCTGAACCCGGCGGCCATAGGCGCTTTGCGGGCCGAGATAGGCAAATCTCTGGGCGCCGGTTGATGCGGCGTAGTCAACAATCCTCTGGACTTCAGCTTCCGGCGGGAAGGACAAAAGATAAGTCCCGTTGCCAGCGACTGTCTGATCCGTGGAAAACGCAATCACCGGGACGTCTGCGCGCCGGGCGCGCCTAGCGGCGCCGCTGACAGAACGGGCCAGAACCGGACCAAGGATGACATCGACACCGGACTTGATAGCTGTTTCAGCGGCTGAGGCCGCGCCGTTTTCCGTGCCGCCTGTATCCAAAGCGACCAATACGACATCCGCATCATCACGGTTAAATACGGCCAGCTCGGCGGCCCGTAACATGGAGGCGGCTTCTTCGCGCAGGCGGGACGATTTGGATGAAAACGGCAATAAAATGGCCATGCGCTTCAGATCACGCCCAGCCATATGAGGCGGGGTAATCCCGTCGCGCAGAATAACTTCTTGGACAACGGGTTCAGGTTCAGGTGTAACTTGAACAGGGGTTTCCACGATGGGTTCGGGCGTCTTGACCACTGGCGCTTCCACTGGCTGCTCCGGCACGGGCGCCTGGGCGACAGGGCCCGGTGTTGTCGGTTGTGTCGGCGCCGTTGTCGCGCAAGCAGAAATAGACAGGGCGGCCCCGGTCAGGAGTAACCATTTCATCTTAATGCCTATCTGTTCAAAAGGGCGTTTGCCTGCCATAACGTGTCCTGGAAATAAAATATGACTAAACGTAACTCTATAAGCCCCGCAAAATCGACGCAATCCCAAACTTCACCCGGTTTGTACATTGTGGCGACCCCCATAGGGAATTTGCGGGATATAACCCTTCGGGCTCTGGATGTGCTGAAATCGGCGGATCATATATTGGCTGAAGACACAAGACAGACACGAAAACTCCTCGAAGCTTATGATATAGAGGGAGGCTTAATCGCTTATCATGACCATAATGTGGCAAAGATGCTGCCTAAAGTCATGGAATGGCTAGGCGCAGGCAAAGTCATCGCGCAGGTCAGCGATGCGGGCACGCCATTAGTGTCTGATCCGGGATATAAATTGGTGCGGGCTGCGATTGAAGCAGGTCATGACGTTTTTCCCGTTCCGGGTGCGTCTGCGCCCATGGCGGCATTAGTGGCGGCAGGCTTGCCGTCTGATCGCTTCTTCTTTGGCGGGTTTTTACCAAATAAATCGGCGGCGCGGCGGTCAATTCTCATTGAGTTTTTGTCCCTGAAATCCACCTTGATCTTTTTTGAAAGCCCCAACCGAATTGTGGATAGCCTGTCCGATATGAAAGCCGTGCTGGGCGATCGGGACGCGGTACTGGCCAGGGAGCTAACGAAAAAATTCGAACAAATTCGGCGAGGGTCGCTTTCGGACCTCATCAGTTCGTGCGAGGAGGTCCCGCCAAAAGGCGAAATTGTTGTACTGATCGGCCCGCCCGCAGCTCCGCAAATCTGGTCTCCGGCAGAAGTCGATGCAGCGCTTAAGCAGAAACTGCCTGAACTTGGGGCCAAGCGGGCCAGCGCCGAGATCGCGAATAGCTCTGGCTGGGCCAAGCGCAACGTCTATCAGCGCGCCATATTATTATCATCATGAGCGCGAGCCGTAAATCTCGTGAAAAAC
This sequence comes from uncultured Caulobacterales bacterium, assembly GCA_937924355.1. Lineage (GTDB taxonomy): Bacteria > Pseudomonadota > Alphaproteobacteria > Caulobacterales > Maricaulaceae > JACOMS01. Next base: position 1,808 of record CALDSY010000176.1, on the reverse strand, counting down.
TAGGTCGCCGCGCCGAATTTCTGGCGGCCAATTACCTGCGCCTCAAGGGATACCGTATCCTCGAAACACGGTTCAAGACCAAACTCGGCGAAATCGACTTGATAGCCGCCAAGAAAGATCTGTTGGTTATGGTGGAGGTCAAGGCCCGGGATGATCTACAGACCGCGCGCGAGTCCATCACCTATCAATCCCAGCAGCGCATACAGCGCGCGGCCGACATATTCATCGGGCGACGACGCATCTATCAGCAAATGGGATTACGGTTTGACGGGCTGTACTTAATCGCAAAACGGCGCATTGTTCACGAGCCGGATATTTTTTAGTAACGCAGTTGTGACGTCGCATTGAATTGTGATTACGGCGGCGCTCGTTTAAACCCCGTATCATGACTTATCGTAAAACACACATTTTCATTTCGGTGGCGACACTTCTTGGAACCGCGTCTTTCACCGCTCACGCCGGTGATCATCCGACAACTGTCGTTGAGCTGTTTACATCTCAAGGATGTTCCTCCTGCCCGCCAGCAAATGAATTCGTTGGGACCTTGATGGATGATTCGGACAAGCTCGTTTTATCCTATGGTGTCACCTATTGGGATTACCTGGGCTGGGAAGACACATTTGGTGATCCTGAATTTACCCAGCGACAGAAAGCCTACGGCGCGGCCCTTGATATCGGTTATGTCTACACGCCTCAAATCGTGTTGAATGGCCGAGACCATAACAGCCGCTATACCGCCGAGAAAGTCGAACGTGCTGAACCTCTCATTGCTGAGGATATTTTGCTAAAAATCACAGACGAGCAGGGCCGGGTCGCTATCGACACCAATGCCTCGCAAGTGGTCATCGTAACCTATACACCGGGCTGGCAGAACGTGGCAGTCAAGCGCGGCGAAAACCATGGTCGCAAATTGAAAATTGCCAATGTGGTGGATGATGTGGAGCTGGTCAAAAAACCGGGCCGCACAAAGGTGAAAATAGAACCCGGTAAGTCCTACGCGGCCTTGGTTCATGACCCGCAAACCTTACAGATAACAGCGGCGCGGATTTTGGAAAATCCGTAGCCCCACAACCAATGAAGCTCTGCTTTCAACGGGGCGCGTTTTTGGCAGAGCTTCCTTGGTAGGTTGATCCAAGGATCTTCCGTCCAAGCTTGGGTGGGCAACGAACAATGCGTATCCTATCCGTGTAGGATTGGGTAATCCGTTGCAGGTTGTCGGATAGGCAATTCTTTTAAGATTGAAAATAACGCAACACGCCGAAAAATAGGCATTTTGCGCCATAATTACAATTTACGCCCGAAATATTTGCCTTTTTAGGCCATTATTCTCGGCAATACCTCTATATCGACGATATGTGAGGTCCCGCCATTGCCCACGAGAAGAGATTTTAACTCTACATCAAGGCTATACTGACCTTGGGGCAGTGACGTGTAGTGGATCGGGCCAAGATTTGTGAAATCCGACCAGTCAGCGTCAAACCCATTTAGGCGGTATCGCATTTGACAATTGTCCAGGAACCATTCCGTCGAGATTTCGATTTTCAGGTGCCAGTTTCCTGAATAAACGGCCTCTTTTGTTTCATTCCATTCTGCCCCGCGCCATGCCATATTGGCCAATCGCGCAATCGGTACCATATCTTTGGGGATGAGATTGGCGATCTTAACCGTGCGCAGTCCCGATCCCAGGCCACAAAAAATGGCGCCGTCGACAATGGCGAGAGAGCGGCTCGTGGTAAACTCCCAAGGCACATCTTCGAAGTTGCCGGATATCAAATGCCGGATATCGCCTTTGTCATCATCGATGATTA
>CALDSY010000175.1 GCA_937924355.1 uncultured Caulobacterales bacterium | reverse complement strand
GCGGGGATGTGACCACAGTTACACCGTCTTCCCGGATTTAATCCGGGATCCACAGCTCTGATGACAAAGGGGTCATGGGCCCCGGCTCGCGGGCCGGGGTGACGATATCTTTAGGATTTGCAGGGTCATTTCTATTTCGTATGCTGGGATTTAACCTGGGATCGCGTAGGTAGAGCTAACTAACCCGTCTTCACCAACACCCCGTCCCGGGAGAGGGTATAGATATCCAAATCCCGAGCCAGATGCAGCGTGCCGTCAAAATGCGCGCGGGCTTCATTCTCCAGATCAGCTACAGAGAGGCCGCGTTCCGTGGGATCAAAACCATAGCGGGGGCTGATATGGGTGAGGATGAGATTGCCGAGGTCTGCCGCACTTGCCGCCTTCGCCACATCGGCCGCCGTGGAGTGGCGGGATTGAAACGACAGCCCGGCTTTCACCGGCTCGGTCAGCGTGGCTTCGTGGATAAACAGATCCGCCGTTGTCAGCGCGTCGCCCAGCAAGGCCGGATCATCATTATCGCCGCCGATAATCACCGTCCGGCCCGGCCGCGGCGGCCCGGAAAATTCCCCGCCCTTTAGCTCGGTCCCGTCGTCCATCGTCACCGTCTCTCCCTTATGCAGCCGCCCTAAAAGCGGCCCGGACGGCACGCCGGCGGCCTTGGCCTTGGCCATATCAAACCGGCCCGGCAGCGCCGCTTCGCGCACCACATAGGCAAAGGACGGAATATCATGAGACAGGCGCACGGTTTCCACGGTGTCTCGTGCGTCCGTGTAAACTTCGCCGGGCTTGGTAAACTCCGTGATGTCCAGCGGATAGGTCACATGGGAGGCCGAAAGCCGCAGGCTGGTCTCGATAAATTCCCGAATGCCTTTGGGCCCATAAACATGGATAGGCTTGGTCGCCCCGCCCGCCATGCTGCGGGAGGTGAGCAGGCCCGGCAGGCCAAAAATATGATCCCCATGCAAATGGGTGATAAAAATTTTAGAGAGCCGCCCCAGGGAAAACGCGCTCTTTTGCAATTGATGTTGCGTCGCCTCCCCGCAATCAAACAAGTACCAGTCCCCGCGTCCCTCAAAGCCCAGAGCCAGAGCGGTCACATTGCGCAGACGGGTGGGTGTCCCGGCGGATGTTCCTAAAAACTGCAATTTCATGATGGGCCGCCTGTATCAGGCCCTGTCCGCCAAGTCATCCAACTTCGTCATTCCAATAGACCGGCCTATAGACCGGTTTTTGCTATGCTGGTCTAATCTGTATGTTGTAGCGGAAATAACTGAGCGGCCTTTGTTGGGCGATCTTAGACGCTCCTCTAAAGTCCGCTGGGGACCATCTACTCTAGCCATTATATAAATATTTACGGGCTGAGCCTAGCGCTTGAGCCATGTCGAGAATTTCACAATATGCGGTCCTGTTTAGCTTCTGCCTTGCTGGGTGTGGCGGCAATGACGCAAAGTCCAATGATCCCTTTCGCGCTGAATTTCTCACCGCCTGTGCGGCCCAGACAATCTATCGGTCTAAACCTGTAAACCGGATCACTCAATATTGTGCCTGCGTCTATGATAAAACCCTCAAAGGGCTAACGCCTGAAGAGGCCATGACCGCCCGGTTTTATCTCTTGGGCCAGTCCGGTATAGACACGGCAGCGCGGACGGAATTTTCCTCTAGAGACTTAGACGCGGTCGCCTCAACCATGGCCCCAGCTTCTGCAGCCACCGGCAAAGCCGTAAGGGCTTGCGGCAGTCCATAAAAGCGATCCCCGTACAAACGCTTGGTGTCCGCCAAGTCATCCAACTTCGTCATTCCTATAGACTGGTTTTCTGTTATGCTGGGTCCCAATAGGGGGAAGCCGTGAGCCGGACGCGACAGACAGCCAGAGTACTTAAGAGCATAGGCGGAGTCGCGCTCAGATCTTTCATTCCGGGATTTTTCAAAATTCATGGCCGATATATTATCAATTATCCTATTGTCTGGGCGGCCATGTTTGTGGCGCCTTATATCGCTATCAGATTATCTCTGGTAAACATTTTCGGTTGGTTTGGAGGTGAGGCCAAGAAAGCCTTTGGGTATGATATCATGGCCATACTGTGTTTGGCGATTTGTTTCTATCTCGCCGAGCGCCTGCCGGAGTTTCGGCGATTTTACATTTATCTTGCGCCGGCTGTGATCTTTTTCGGCCTGATTTATTGGGCATCTCATATGGGTGTGTTGAGTGTAGCCTTTTGGGTTATTGGCGTTCTGATCTGGCTGCTGGCCTATTTCGTCTTGCGGATTACCCGGACAAAAGGGTTGTTCGCGCTGGATCACGGCGGCAGCCGTAAATACGCCAAAACCAAAAAACTCTACGATGCGGGGGATTATCAGGCCGCGATTCCGCTTTTAGAAAAGAGTGCGAAACGCGGACATTTCAAAGGGCTCAATCTCTTGGGTGAATGTCACGAACTGGGTCGCGGCTATGAGCAGGACATGTTCAAAGCGGCCCGGTACTATCTCAGGGCCGCGAAGAAAGGCTACCGCCCCGCCTATGCCAGTTTTGAACGGGTCTATGATCAGCTGGACGATGCTCAGCGTCTGGATATAGAAAAAAACCTAACCAAGACCGGGCTGGAAAATTAGCTGCGTTTTTGAAACAGCCGGCCATCCATTATCAACAGTCCCAATCCGATGAGCGCCATGCCCATGGCTTGTGGCCGGGTGAAAGGCTCGGATAGGAATATTACGCCCAGGAGAATAGCCGAGATGGGCACAAGGAACGTCACCAAAGAGGCATTGGTTGCGCCTGCACTGGCAATCAGCCTGAAATATAAAAGATAAGCTACGGCCGTGGAGAAGACGGCCAGACCGATCATGGCCGCCCAAATATAAGGCGAGGCGCTGTGGAGCGTATCCAGCGGCGCTTCGACGGCCAGGGCCAGAGGTAAAAGCATGAGCGCCGCGATCAATGTCTGCCCGGCGGCAATGATCAGGGGCGTAATCCCCATCTCTTTGAACCGCCGCGCCCAAACGCCCGCAAAGGCATAGGACAAGGCCGCGCCCATGACCGCCAGCTGCCCCAGCACATTGCCCGACCCAAATCCGCCGATGAGAACCTCGGGTCCGATCATGACCACCACGCCCATAATGCCGAGTATAACGCCCATCATCTTGCCCCGGGTGATGCGCTCATCAGCCAAGAGCGCGCCGGCCACCAGTACGGTGAAAAACGGCGTGGTCGCGTTCAGGATAGATGACAGCCCGGCGGTGATATGGGTCTGCCCCCAGACAATCAAGGTGAACGGGATGGCATTGTTCAAGACCGCAATGACGGCAAGCGCGAACCAGGCTTTGCCGGTTTTGGGAATGGCGCCGCGCCGCGCGAAAACAACGATCCAGAGCACGGCGGCGGCGATGGCCACACGCAAGGTGACAATGGTCAGGGGCTGCCAATGCTCCAACAAAATTTCAAAAAAGAAAAACGATCCGCCCCAGAGCACAGACAAGGCTATCAAAAGAATGATATCCAGCGCGCTCATTTGCTGGGAAATATTGGACCCGGATATTTTGGGAGGTGTGCTCATGCCGGATGCTTACACCTGTTTCCAAGCGCTTGTCGCCAGAAATCGGGCAGGGCATTTATTTTTTAGTTCGAACTTCGAACATCCTACAATATCCATATCCGAGCTTGCGGGCCGAGTAATAAAGAGATGAAATCCATGGTGGAACTTGCAAAATTGAAATAAAATTTTGTCTCGCCTATGGCAGGCTTTGATAGATGTTGCAGGTCGAACGGAGCTCTCGCTATGACTACCCCGCCCAATCACGCAAAGGTCCGCGTTTCCAAGCGCGCCCATTATGATCAAGAGACCATTCATGGAATTTTGGACTGCGGACTCGTGGCCCATGTGGGTTTTGTTTTGGACGACCGACCTATGGTCATCCCCATGGCCTATGCCCGGGATGGCGACATCCTCTATATTCACGGTGCCAAAGCGGCGCGCATTATCAAGAAAAACAAATCTGTTCCGGCCTGCCTGACGGTCACCCATATTGACGGCCTGGTTGTGGCGCGGTCGGCTTTTCACCACTCAGTCAACTACCGCTCTGCTGTGATCCATGGACATTTGCGTGATGTCACAGACCCGGAAGAAAAAGAACGAGCGTTGGTTCTGGTGACTAATCACCTGCTCCCCGGACGCTGGGATGAGGTGCGGCCCATGACCGAAAAAGAGTTTAAATCCACCGGTGTCCTCGCCCTCGAAATCGAAGCGGCGTCTGCCAAAATTCGAACAGGTCCACCTGTTGATGACGATGAAGACTATGATCTCTCTGTCTGGGCGGGGGTTATTGGTGTCACCCAAACTCTAGGCGAGACAGAAAACGGTCCCCGTAATATCGTCGATGACGTTCCGCCTTCCATCGAAGCTGCGCGGCAGCGGTTTAATGATTAGCGGGTTGAGGCTTTATATTTTCCCCTGAGCATCTATGCTGAAAGATGATCCTTAAAGAGAGGGGCTATATGTCAGGGCCAAGTATTGATTTAGAAAGACCCAATATATTGGGCGGGCTGGACAAGCTGGCGACACATTTCGCTATGGCGGTCGTGGCCGTTATTCCGACCTTTTTGACCTGTATCATCCGGCCCTGGCGGCTGCGGCCGCTTATCGATAAAATGGAACCGGACGGATATAAGGGCACATTGCTGTCGCCCGGTACATTTTTCTTTTTCTCCCTGCTTGTGGCGTTCATTATTGCGGCCATGCTCGCCACGCCCGAAACCCTTGAATATAACGGGTCCTATATTGGGCCGGACCTGGCGGTCGCTGTGCAGCAAGCGGCATCGGATGGCAATATCTGGAAGCTGATCGGGACGATCTTACCGATATATGGCTCGGCCATTGTGCTGGGCGTGCTCGGATTAGTTCTCAAACCCTGGGCGGGACCTCATTGGAATTTACAGATCAGTCTGCGCGCGGCCTTTTACGCCATAGCGGCTTTGGTGTCCTGGTTGCTTTTGGTCACGGCCATTGCCGATCTGGCCCGCTTGCGCACTGGGAATGACGGCATTTTATCAACCATTTACGGGGCCGTATTGCTCCCCACCGTGGCCGCAATTATCTGGATGTATGCCGGCTTCTTTTATGGCAGCGGCGATCATTCCAAAGTCAAAAGCGGTGTAATGGGCCTAGCCATGTTTGGCCTTATAGTTGCGCTGATGTTCGGGATTGATCTTATGGTTCGGATGTAACTTTACGAGGGG
>CALDSY010000174.1 GCA_937924355.1 uncultured Caulobacterales bacterium | reverse complement strand
TAAAGGCGCGCTTTAAATCGCACTCGGGTGCCGGTTTTGTTCATATAGAACCTAATCGATTCCGGTGGGACATGAGCGAAAGCAAAGCGTCTCCACATCCCGAGTATGGCCAACCGGACAAAGGAGATATCCAATGGCTTTACCTGAGTTTTCTATGCGCCAATTGCTTGAGGCAGGCGTTCACTTTGGTCACCAGACTCACCGCTGGAACCCAAAAATGGCACCTTATATCTTTGGGGCCCGCTCACATATTCATATTCTTGATCTGTCGCAGACTGTGCCGTTGCTGCACCAAGCTCTGGTCAAGACACAGGAAGTGGCCTCCAAAGGCGGCCGTGTCCTGTTTGTTGGCACCAAGCGCGCGGCCTCCGAGCCTATCGCAATTGCTGCCAAGCGGTGTGCCCAATATTATGTAGACCACCGCTGGCTCGGCGGCATGTTGACCAATTGGTCGACGATTTCCGGTTCCATCAAACGCCTGCGCGATCTGGACGGCATCCTGTCTGAGGGCGCGCACGGTATGACCAAGAAAGAAGCTTTGAAGCTGACCCGCGAACGCGATAAGCTTGAAAAGACTCTGGGCGGAATTAAAGATATGGGCGGAAAGCCGGATCTTATGTTTGTTATCGATACAAACAAAGAAGGCATCGCCATCAAAGAAGCCCGCCGTCTGGGTATTCCGGTTATAGCTATTCTGGATACAAATTGTGATCCGTCCGCTGCAGATTTCCCGATCCCGGGCAATGATGACGCAGCGCGGGCGATCCAGCTTTATTGTGACCTGATCGCTGATGCTGTTCTCGATGGCATGACCCAATCTCAAGCAGCATCTGGCGTTGATTTGGGCGCGTCAGAAAACCCGGTTGAACTGGCTATGGAAGCCCCTGCCGCGAAAGCCGCGCCCGCACCAAAGCCGGCGCCCGCACCTACGCCGGAGCCAACACCGGCACCGGAGCCAGCACCTGCTGAGCCAGCCGCTGCTGCGCCGGCCGAGCCAACCCCGGCGCCAGCCAGTGACGATGCCCCGAAATTCTATGATGATATCGCTTTCATCGACGGAATCGGGCCGACTTACGCCAAGAAGCTAGAAGGCGCAGGCATTGATACCGTTACAAAACTGGCGGCTTTGGATGATGCGACGATTGAAAAGCTCAACGAAGAATTGGATCTGAAAAACAAGATCACCACCGGTGAATGGGTTGTTCAGGCCAAAGAAATCGTGTCTGGCAAGCCGCCGCGTGCCGAGTCTGACAAGAAAGACTGGGAAGCCGCCAAAGCCAAAGCAGAGGCATAAACTTACAGATCGAACCGGCGTCACAGCGGCGCCGTTTCAAGGGATTGAATTTATAACTTTGTCTCCCATATGGGCGTCAAAGCAAACAAGGAGATGAACATGGCTATTACAGCTGCTCTCGTAAAAGAACTGCGCGACAAGACTTCCGCAGGCATGATGGATTGTAAAAAGGCGCTGACCGAAACTGGTGGTGACCTGGAAGCCGCCGTAGATTGGCTGCGTAAAAAGGGTATCGCGAAAGCCGACAAAAAGGCCGGTCGTGTGGCTGCCGAAGGTTTGGTCGCCTTAAACCTGGCCGGCACTAAAGGTGCCTTGGTTGAAGTGAACTCTGAAACGGACTTTGTGTCTCGCAATGAGGAGTTTCAATCAGCCGTGGCGGAGATTGCTGGATTGGCAATCGACAACACAGATTTTGATAGCCTAAGCGCCGCGCAAACGGCTGCAGGGGTTTCTGTCGCGGACTATCTGGTCGCTCTGGTTGGTAAAATCGGCGAGAACATGAACCTGCGCCGCGTTTCAGCGCAGTCTGTCAGCAATGGCGCTGTGGCCGGATACATCCATAACGCCGTAACAGACGGCATGGGTAAAATCGGCGTATTGGTTGCGCTGGAATCAGACGGTGATGCCGCCAAGCTCAATGAACTGGGTAAGAAAATTGCAATGCACATCGCCGCAACAAATCCATTGGCTTTGAATGTCGACGATCTGGACCCGGCCGTGGTTCAAAAAGAGCGTGATATGCTTTCTGCGGAAGCGCGTGAGTCCGGCAAGCCAGAAAACATCATCGAGAAAATGGTTGAAGGCCGAATGACCAAGTTTTACAAAGAGTCAGTTCTTACGACACAGATTTTCGTGATGGACGGCGAACGGTCTATCGCGCAGGTTATCGCAGACGAGGCCAAGGCGCTTGGCTCTGATATCACTCTGACCGGTTACTCTCGTGTGGAACTGGGTGAAGGTATCGAGAAAAAAGAAGAAGACTTCGCCGCTGAGGTTGCTGCAGCGGTTCAAGGCTCCTAGTCTCGACACCCAATACACACTATTAGAAATCTCAGCCCCGAGTGCCTTTGAACTGGCATTCGGGGTTTTGTATGTTTAAAACCGCGCCAAGGGCGAGTCGGAATAGGGGACACCATGGGACAGTATAAATATAAGCGCGTCCTGATTAAGGTTTCAGGCGAAGCGCTGATGGGGGATCAGGGTTACGGCATAGATGTCGCCGTCACGAGCCGGATCGCCAAGGAATTGGCAGCTGTTCAGAGAAATAACATTGAATTATGTTTGGTTGTCGGCGGCGGCAATATTTTCCGCGGCTTATCGGCATCCAAAGCGGGCATTGAACGGGCAACCGCTGACTATATGGGGATGTTGGCCACAGTGATGAATGCTCTAGCGTTGCAAAGCGCGCTGGAAAATCAAGGGATCGATACCCGGGTCATGTCGGCCATAACTATGGAAAATGTTTGCGAGCCTTACATTCGCCGCCGTGCAGACCGTCATCTGGAAAAGGGCAGGGTCGTCATTTTCGCAGCCGGAACAGGGAACCCCTATTTCACAACCGATACCGCCGCCGCCTTGCGGGCTGCGGAGATGCAGTGCGACGCGCTCTTGAAAGGTACCCAGGTGGACGGCGTTTACGATTCGGATCCAAAGACAAATCCGGACGCAATCCGATATGAAAAACTTAGCTATCAAAAAGTCCTGGCGGATGACCTTCGCGTTATGGATGCTTCCGCCGTAACCTTGATGCGGGACAACACAATCCCCATTATTGTTTTCTCTATCCATGAAAAGGGTGGATTTGATGCGGTCTTGCAAGGACAGGGCGACTGCACCATTATTGGGTCTTAATCACGCCGCATTCTTATTGTTTGGGGCTAACGAGGAGTTCTTATGTCTAATGAGTTTGATTTAAACGAATACCGCCGACGTATGGACGGTGCGGTTGCATCTTTGAAAACAGAGTTTTCGGGTTTGCGGACCGGGCGGGCGAATCCAGCTTTGCTCGATAATATTACGGTATCAGCTTATGGATCTGAGATGCCGCTCAACCAGGTTGGCTCTATCAGTGTGCCCGAACCGCGTATGTTGACAGTGAGTGTTTGGGACAAAACGGCGGTTGCCGGTGTAGAGCGCGCCATTAGGGAAAGTTCTCTGGGGCTCAACCCGGTTGTTGACGGGCAAACTTTGCGGATTCCGCTACCGCCGCTGACCGAAGAGCGCCGCAAGGAACTTGTAAAGATTGCGGGTCAATATTCCGAAAGCGCCAAGGTCGCCGTTCGCAATGTGCGCCGCGACGCCATGGACACGCTCAAACGGCTCGAAAAAGACGGACATATGGGCGAAGATGAACAAAAGGCTCATAGCAGTGATGTCCAAAAGGCAACCGACGACGTCATCTCCAATATAGACTCGGCGCTTGAGGAAAAATCAGCTGAAATCATGCAGGTTTAAATTCATTTGAGCGCGTCTTCCAAATATATGGGCGAAGTCCCGCAGCATGTCGGGATTATCATGGACGGGAATGGCCGATGGGCCAAAGCCCGGCACCGTCCCCGTGTGTTTGGACATCAAGCCGGCGTTAATACAGTTAAGCAAATCGTCGAAGATGCATCCGATATCGGAATTCGTTACCTCACCCTTTATAGTTTTTCGACAGAGAACTGGAACCGCCCCAAAGCAGAAGTGGCAGCGCTTTTTGCTTTGCTAAAAAAATACGTGACATCGGATCTGGAACGTCTGCACAAGAATGACGTGCGTATCCGCATCATTGGCTCTAGGCAGGGTCTGCCGGCCGACATACTGGAAATTGTCGATCGCGTAGAAGACGTAACTCGGGACAATAAATCATTCGGTCTGAATATCGCTTTCAATTATGGCGGACGAGACGAGATCATTCGGGCCATCGGCAAGGCCGCCAAAGCCGGCGAAACGATGGACGCGTTTAACGAGGAAACGCTCCTCAAATATTTGGATACCGCAGATGTGCCCGATCCTGAATTGATTATCAGGACTAGCGGCGAGCAAAGAATTAGTAATTTTCTTCTCTGGCAATCGGCGTATTCAGAGTTTGTCTTTACCGATGTGTTGTGGCCAGATTTTTCGAAAGACGATTTAGTAGAGGCCATTCGATTGTTCAACCAACGTGACCGTCGATATGGTGGATTAAATGATGACGCGGAAGTCGCCTGATGACCGAACCGTCGACACGACAACCTATATGGAAAAATTTGGGCGCGCGCTTTGTTTCTGCCGTCATTATGGCCGCGGTTTTGTTTATCCCGTTTTATTTGGGCGGATATTTTTGGGCCGTCACAATAGGGATACTTGGCGCCCGCGCCGCTTGGGAATGGGTTGATATCACGGATGTCTCGACCAAACCCCTAGCTTACGGAATTCCGATTGCCGGACTTATTGCGGCCATCATTGCGCATTTCACCGGCTACGGCGCTTGGATCTATGGCATTATTTTCTTAACCGCAGCGATTGCATTCCTTGAACGCTTAACTCGGAAGACCGGAGAGAAAGTCTGGGCGCCGTTTGGGGCGGCCTATATTATTTTGCCATGTGTTGCGGCTGTCATGCTCCGCGGGGACGGCATTGGATGGGACGATCAGGGGTTTAAACTGCTGACCTATTTGTTGGTTGTGGTTATTGCCGCAGATGTTGGCGCCTATTTCGGGGGCAGCTATTTCAAAGGCCCAAAGCTCGTGCCCAAGCTCAGTCCGAAAAAGACATGGTCAGGCTTGATCTCAGGGGTGATTTTTGGCGTGATCCTCGGGGCGCTATTTGGATATTTATTGAAAATGGGCCCGTTCAAAGCCGGCCTGATCGCTATTCCTGTTGTGCTGGTCTCTGTCATTGGCGACTTTTTTGAAAGCGGCATAAAACGCCGGATGAATGTCAAAGATGCAGGAGATATCCTTCCGGGCCATGGCGGTATATTAGACCGGTTAGATTCCATTCTTATGGTGATAATTTTCGTACACTTTTTGGCCTATTTTTATAATTTCTTTGAGCTGATTTAATGGGTAAGCCCGTTCGAATTTCTATCTTGGGCTCAACAGGCTCAATTGGGCAGAGCACGCTGGATCTCGTTAGGCATTCCGAACCGGGCCGTTTTGAAATCGTGGCGCTTACAGCGAATACGAATGCTGAGCTCTTAGCTGAGCAGGCCAAAGAATTTGATGCCGAGTTCGTCGCGCTTGGGTCGGCGGAGAAATCTCAAGAGCTTCAAACTCGATTGAACGGTTCCAAGACAAAGACAGGCACCGGCAAATCCGCCCTGCTGGAAGCCGGAGCCATGGACGCCGATTTTGTCATGGCGTCGATCATAGGCGCGGCGGGATTAGAGCCCACATTGGCCGCCATTGATCAGGGCGCGCGTATCGGTCTGGCCAATAAAGAGAGCCTTGTCTGCGCCGGCGACTACGTCCTGCGAAGAGTCTATAAATCAGGCGCGCAACTTTTGCCGGTCGACTCTGAGCACAATGCTATTTTTCAAGTTTTAGAGCAGGATCACCCAGCAGGCGTCGCGCGCCTGATTCTTACCGCAAGCGGCGGTCCATTTTTCAACGCAGACAAAGAAACATTGGCGAACGTCAAGGCCAAAGATGCTCTGAAACATCCGATTTGGGATATGGGCGCAAAAATTACCATCGACTCTGCAACGATGATGAATAAGGGGCTTGAGTTGATTGAGGCGAGCTATTTATTCGGGCGGTCCAGCGAAGAGATTGATGTCGTCATCCATCCTCAGTCGATTGTGCATTCCATGGTGGAATATATTGATGGGTCCGTTTTGGCGCAGATGGGCATGCCGGATATGCGGACGCCCATTGCCCATGTTATGGCTTGGCCTGAACGTATGAAAGCGCCTGTAGAGCGGCTTGATCTCACCAAACTTTCCGGTTTGACTTTTTTTGAACCCGACAACGAAAAATTCCCGGCCTTGGTCATAGCGAGGCAGGCTTTGAAAGCGGGCGGACAGGCAACAAATATTCTCAATGCAGCCAATGAAGTGGCGGTGGCGGCTTTCCTGCGTGATCACATACGGTTTACGGACATCAGTGCTATCTCTGAGCATGCTCTGGATGACTTGTCTGACACGTTCTCGACGGAACAAAATTTGGAAACAATTCTAGCCTTGGATGCAAAGGCGCGAAGCACTGCAACCGACCTGATCCATCGCTTGAGAAATTCCTGAAAATCGGTCAAAGAGGGCGCTTAAGTAACGAGTCTATTCAATGCTGTCATTTCTATTTTTAGCATTTCTATTTGTGGCAAGTTTTGTCATCGTATTGTCGTTTCTCGTGTTTTTTCATGAGTTAGGACATTATTCGGTCGGCCGCCTGTTTGGTGTCGCCGTCGAGCGGTTTTCTATCGGCTTTGGAAAACCCATCGCAAAGTGGACCGCAAAATCAGGAACAGAATGGACCATAAGCCGGATCCCATTGGGCGGATATGTCAAATTTTTGGGAGACGCCGGCGCTGCCAGCAACCCGGACAATGAACGCCTGGAAGAAATCAAATCAGAGCTGGCCGTGGAAGGTAAAGCAGAACAGATCAATGATGTATTTCATTTTAAACCATTGTGGCAACGCTCCCTGATCGTTCTAGCCGGGCCCATCGCGAATTTTATTCTAGCCATTTTTGTTTTTGCATTAATCGCTTTTTTCTTTGGCACGCAGGAAAGTCAGTCGATTGTGACGACGGTCAATCCAGGAACGGCGGCCGACGAGGCAGGTGTTAAACCCGGTGACAAGTTCCTGACACTTGACGGAAAAGATGTCTCTCTTTTTAGAGATTTAAAATCCTATGTTTCAGTTCGCAGCGAAGATTCTCTAAGAGCGGTTGTCGAGCGAAACGGCGAACAAGTTGAGTTCGACATTACGCCCCGCAGAAGTATTCAAACCGACTTCATCGGCGGTAAGTCTAAAATGGGGCTTTTGGGCATTGTCGTCGATAGAACGGGCAATCTGAAAACCGTGGAACATGGGCCTGCTAGCGCGTTGAAGGAAGGGTGGGGCGAGTTTTCTGGTATTATGACGTCGACCGGCACTTACATCGCCCGAATCTTCAAGGGGAAGGAAGATGGCAGTGCATTTGGCGGCCCATTGCGAATCGCGACTTATACCGGAAAATCCACTGTCGACATCGTAAAAGCCGATATTACCTTTTCTGAGAAACTCCGGGCCGTATTTTATACGCTTTTATCGCTTGCTGCGGCCATTTCCGTGGGGTTAGGTGTCGCAAATTTAATGCCAATTCCAGCATTGGATGGTGGACATTTGCTATACTACGGTTATGAAGCTGTCGCGGGACAGCCGTTGAGTGAACAAAAACAGGAGTACGGATTTAGAATTGGGCTGGCAGTCATTCTGACACTGTTCATTTATTTCACAATAAATGACATTGGATATATATCCAGTATCGGCGGTTCCAATCCGTAAACAATGGGAATTCATGTGACGAAACCTAGGATCATTCGGCGGTTATCTGTTCTGTTGCTGACCTGTGCAGCGGTTTGGGCAGCTGCGCCCGCCTATGCGCAACAGCCACAACAGGTTCCGCAGGCACCGACCATTATCCGGTCTATTCAGGTCCAGGGAAATCAACGTGTTGAAGCCAACACAGTTGCCTCTTATCTGCTGTTTGCACCGGGCGATCCTTATAGCGAGGAACGCGTCGATCTATCTGTCAAAACACTATACGCGACAGGTTTGTTCGCGGACGTTCTAATTGAGCCGCGCGACGGAAATGTTCTGATCCGCGTCGTCGAGAACCCCATTATCAACCGCGTTATTCTTGAGGGCAACAAGGCGCTTAAGACCGACAAGATTACGGATGAAATCGAAGCGGAGCCGCGCGCTATTTTCTCTCGGGCGAGCGTTCAGGGCGATGTTCAACGGGTCATCGAGCTTTACCGTCAATCAGGTCGGTTCGCGGCGACCGTTGAGCCAAAAGTTGTTCAGCAGCCTCAAAACCGCGTTGATTTGATTTTTGAAATTACAGAAGGCCCCGTTACCGGGGTTAAGCGTATCAACTTTATTGGAAACAATGAGTTCTCCGATAAACGCCTACGCGGCGAGATCGCGACCGCGGAAAGCTCTTGGTGGAAGTTCTTTTCCAGCAATGACAATTATGACCCGGGACGTTTGGAATATGACCGTGAACAGCTTCGTAAATTTTATACGGACCGCGGATTTGCGGATTTCCGTGTCGTATCTGCGGTTGCCGAATTAACACCGGATCAGGAAGACTTTTATATCACCTTCACAATCGATGAAGGCGAAGAATATCGTTGGGGCGATGTTGATGTAAAAACAGAACTGGATGAACTGAATAACGATGTTCTTAAGCGCATCGCGCGGATTAAGACCGGCGAAATCTACAAGGCCAGCGATGTGGAAGATGCCATTGAAAGTCTGACCTATGCCGCCGGGAGTTCCGGGTATGCGTTTGTTGATATCCAGCCGGAAATCAAAAGAAACAGAGACACAAAAACGGTCGATTTGGTTTTCAACATTGTCGAGGGTCCGCGCGTCTACATTGAACGGATCGATATCGTGGGGAACACGACCACACTTGATTACGTTATTCGCCGTGAGATGGAACTCGTTGAGGGCGATGCATTCAACCGAATTCTTTTAGAGCGTTCCCGCAACAAGGTCCGTTCTTTGCGTTTCTTCGAAGACGTTGAAATCGAAGAAGTCCAGGGCAGTGCACCCGATAGAGCCGTTGTGAAAGTCAAAGTCAAAGAGCAGCCAACAGGCGAGCTGTCTTTCAGTGCCGGTTTCTCGTCTGCGGATCGTTTCTTAGTTGACTTGTCGATCACTCAGCGAAACCTACGCGGCCGAGGACAACTCCTTCGGTTTGTTGTTCGATCCAGCGCGAACCGCCGAGAAATTGATCTGCGCTTCACGGAGCCAAGGTTCCTGGGGCGGAATATGGCCGCCGGTGTGGAATTGTTCGACGTGACCATCGACTTCTTGGATGAAGCCAACTTCAGACAAAGCCGGCAGGGTGCGCTATTCACTTTGGCATTCCCAGTGACGGAAAATACAAGCCTGGGTGCTCGCTATTCATTGCGCAAAGAAAGCATTGATGTCAGCGAAACCTTATGTATTCCGCGTATCGCGACGGTTCCGGGTCTTGGCCTGCCGGTGAACAGCAGTCTCTGTGATCCCATTACGAACAGACCCTATGAAGACAGGCTCTCTTCCATATTCGGATATACGTTTGCTTGGGATCGCCGCAATGATCCTATTACGCCGACCCGCGGCTTTGACATGCGATTGTCACAAGATTTTGCGGGCTTAGGCGGTGATGTGCAGTATCTCAGAACAGACGTGACAGCGAACGCCTATAGAGGTCTGGCGAAAGAGGTTATTGCAAGTGCGAAATTCTCTGGGGGTTATATCACGGGCTGGGGTGGAAACCCGATTCAGATTAATGACCGTTTCTTCAAGGGCAATTTCGACTTCAGAGGATACGATAATGCCGGTATTGGACCGCGCGTTATGCAGAATTCAGAGCTGTTTACAGACGCAGACGGTAACTTTGTTCCAATTCGTAGTATAGCTCTGGGCGGGAATGCCTATGGCCTCGCTGCAGCCGAGGTGAGTTTTCCTCTTGGTGTCGCCGGACTTTTGGGTAGTTTGTGGGCTGAAGCTGGCGGTGTTGGATTGCTGGACGAAGAATTTAAAGATCTTGAAGGCGTATTCACCTATGCCAATGGCGAACCGGAATATTTTATCGTTGATAATTTGTCTGTGCGCGCCATGGCCGGTGCCAGTATTTTCTGGGAATCGCCTTTTGGTCCAATTCGGTTCGACTTTACGCAACCGCTTCGCAAATTCCCATATGATGAGCGGAAGTCATTCCAGTTCACCACACGAACAAGGTTCTAATTACTATGATTACCATGTCTAAATTTTTTCGCGCAATTATCGTTGTCGCCGCGGCGTTCTTTATGGCGGCCTCGGCCTACGCACAAAGCACAATCCTGATTGTGGATCAGTCCCGTATCCTCAGAGATTCTGAAGTCGGCAAGCACATTAACCGCCAGGTCGAAAGCATTGCCAAAACTATGGAATCTGAAATCAAGTCAGCTATTTCTCCGCTGGAAGCAGAAGGGAAAAATCTGCAAGCTGAAATCCAGGCTCTTGGTCAAACAGGGATTTCATCCCGTCCCGACCTGCAAAGCCGATGGACAAGCTTTGCTGGCAAAACCAAAAAGCAGCAATATGAAGCCGTCATGAAACAGCGTGAGCTTGCGAAAACTGAAGCGGTTGCTTACCAAAAAGTGTCTCAGAAGCTAGAAGAAATCCTGAAAGTTGTTGTCGCCGAGCGCAATGCAGACGTCGTCATTGACCGTTCTGCTGTCATCTATGGCAAGCCTGCGGACGTTACAGACCTCGTCCTAAGCCGCTTGAATAGCCAAATGCGGACTGTTGCCGTGACGCGCGAAAGATTGCCACGTCAGGCAATCCAGTAGAGAGTTCCTCTTTCAAACAGGCCCTGCCTGTCGTAAGGAATGGCTATGATTGATAGCCGATTTTACGACCTCGCCGGGCCTTTTTCTTTGGGTGATCTTCTGGGTGGCCTGCAGATAGAGGCTATGCCGGCAGAGGCGATGCTGAATGAAATGATTTCGGCTCCCGGAGATTTGGCGGGCGCGGTTGCCGGTCAAATTGGATTCCTTTCCAGCAGCAAACACAAGTCAGACGCAGAAAGCTCAAAAGCGACCGCCTGTTTCGTTACAGAGAAGCTCGCTGGCCATGTATCTGATCGCGGTATTCTACCAATTATATCGAGTTCGCCTCGTGCCCATTTCGCCCGCATCGTATCTAAACTGGTCACCAAAAAAGTCTTTGGCGGTGAAGCCAGTTATAAGAAATCATCGACGGCGCGTGTGCACAGCTCGGCCGTGATTGGGGCTGATGCATTGATCGAAGACGGTGTTGTAATCGGGCCGTATTGTCTGATCGGCCCCGGGGTGAAAATCGGTAAAGACACTGTTTTAGAGGGGCACAATATGGTTGAGTGCGCCGAAATTGGGACGGATTGCCTGATCAAAACCGGGGCCCAAATCGGCGGTGAGGGCTTTGGAATGGACGGTGATGAGACGGGCATTGTCAACTTACCGCATATTGGCCGGGTGATTGTTGGCAATCGGGTCCGAGTCGGTGCTCATTCCTGTATCGATCGGGGATTTCTCGGAGATACCCGCATCGCCGATGATGTGAAAATAGATAATCTCGTCCAGATCGCTCATAATTGCTCAATTGGGCAAGGGACCATGATTGCTGCACATACGGGAATATCCGGTAGCTGCAATATCGGGAAGAATGTCCGGATGGGCGGGGCTGTCGGGCTGGCAGATCATATCAATGTCGGTGACGGAGCCCAGCTCGCTGCGGCAGCGGGTGTCATGCATGATGTTCCGGCCGGTGAAATTTGGAGCGGTGTTCCAGCGCAGCCCATCAGAGATCATATGAGAATGATCAGCGCCACCCGAAAATTAATCGGAAAGAAGAAGTAGCCATGTCGGTCAAACTTCCAATTGAACAAGATGGCATCATGGCTATTCTTCCGCATCGGCCGCCAATGCTGTTGGCCAACCGCGTGACAGCGCTGCAAGAAATGTCCATTCAGATTGAATCTTATGTGGATCCCGAGGCCGATTATCTGAAAGGCCACTTTCCCGATATGCCTATTCAACCGGGGGTGTTGATTGTAGAAGCCGTCGCCCAGGCAGGTGCCTTGCTTGTGGATTTGTCTCATAAGTTGCCAGACAATATGTTTATGGCGTTTTCAGGCATAGACGGGGCGAAGTTTAAAAAGCCCGTAAAGCCAGGCGAAACCATGATCATTGACCTTGAAATTATTCGTAAACGACTGCCTTTCTATAAGTTTGCCGCTCGGGTATATGTCGGTGAAAATTTAGTAGCGACTGTAGATTTTTCAGCCGCGCAAATGTCTTTTGAAACCTAATTTATGACCGTTTTTGTCCACCCCAGTTCGTTCGTCGATCCCAAAGCTCAATTAGATGATGGTGTCCATATTGGACCCCTTTGTATTGTCGGGCCCAATGTCAAGCTAGGCAAAGACGTCAAGCTCATTAGCCAGGTCAATATTGCCGGAAATACTGAGATTGGTGAGGGCTGCGAATTTTATCCTTTTGTTTCCCTGGGCCATCCGCCGCAGGACTTTAAGCATAAGGGCGGTGATGTCCGTCTGATCATTGGCAAACGCAATACATTTCGAGAGCTTGTCAATATTCATCCGGGTTCTGATGCGGGACGACGGGATACGGTAATTGGCGATGATTGTTATATGATGGTGGGTTCGCATCTGGCCCATGAAGGTCAGATGGGGAACAATGTCGTCGTATCAAACGGTGTCCAGATCGGGGGCTGTGTGACCATTGGCGACCACGCTATTTTGGGCGGGCTATCGGCAGTTCACCAATTTACGCGCATCGGCGCGCACGCCTTTATCGGCGGTATGGCTACGGTCACTACGGACGTGATCCCATATGGTTCAGTGGTCGGAAATGCGGCCTATTTGGCCGGTTTAAACGTAATCGGATTAAAGCGCCGAGGGTTTGACAAACAAAAAATTCGAGATCTGCGCTCGGCCTACCGACTTTTATTTGCCGAAGAGGGCACGTTTGCCGAGCGTTTGAAAGACACGGCGCGGATCTATCATGACCATGAACTCGTCATGGAAATCGTGGCGTTTATTCAGGCGCAGGAAAAGCGCAGTATCTGCATGCCGCATACGGGAGGCTAGGCTTGAAGGTCGGACTAATCGCAGGGCAGGGATCCCTCCCTCAAGCCGTTGTTAAAGGCGCAAAAGCTGCCGGACATGACGTTTATTTGGCTCAGATAGAAGGGCCGCCCATGCCCGGTTTAGACGGAAAATCCTATCGATTTGGAGAATTTGGTAAAATGACCAAGGACTTCAAAGCGAAAGGGGTGACCCATGTTTGTTTTGCGGGAAATGTTGCCCGTCCGGACCTGACCAAGATTAGGCCTGATTTCAAAACACTTAAAAGACTACCGGGTGCAATCCGCGCGGCGCGGCAGGGGGATGATGCGCTGCTGAGTTATGTAGTTGAAACCTTTGAAAAAGACGGATTTGAGATAATTGCGCCACAGGCCCTTTGCGAATCTATTTTGATGCCCGCCGGCCATTTGGGCGCTCACAAAATTGAAAGCGGGCAACGCAAAGACGCAGAGAAGGCCATGAAAGTGGCCTTGGAAATTGGCCGCATGGATATTGGGCAGGCTGTGGTTGTTTGTAACGGTCTCGTGCTGGCTGTCGAGGCTCAAGAGGGGACCGATGAAATGCTTCGCCGTGTG
>CALDSY010000173.1 GCA_937924355.1 uncultured Caulobacterales bacterium | reverse complement strand
TAAGCAAGGCAAGAACCGAAGAGTCTCAGACGGGGCTGTGATACTGATTGATAATCAAACCGGCGCCATCAAAACCATGGTTGGCGGGAAAGACTACGACCCGAACTTTTTTAATCGGGCGATACAGGCACAG
Source organism: uncultured Caulobacterales bacterium (assembly GCA_937924355.1). GTDB lineage: Bacteria > Pseudomonadota > Alphaproteobacteria > Caulobacterales > Maricaulaceae > JACOMS01. The sequence goes on along the minus strand of CALDSY010000173.1, from coordinate 42,923 downwards.
CGTCAGCCGGGCTCATCTTTCAAAGTCTTTGTCTATGCCACAGCGCTGGAGCAGGGGTTCTCGCCAGGCACGCAGCGCAATGACCGCCGGGTGGTCATCGGCGATCAGAACTGGTCACCGGAAAATTATACCAAGCGGTATCGGGGACCGATGACTATTGCTGAGGCCTTGAAACACTCTATCAATACGGTGGCGGCTCAAGTTGGCGCAGAAATCGGGCCCAGTAATATTGTCAAACTGTCAAAACGCTTTGGCATAAAGAGTAATTTAAAGAGCACATATTCATTGTCTCTGGGAACCTCAGAGGTCAATTTGCTGGAATTGACCGGCGCTTACACCGTTTTTGCGAATGGTGGTTTGAAAAAGCTGCCCTATTTCATCACGGAGATCCGCAATACGTCGGGCGAAGTCCTCTATAAGCGTAAAACCGCCACGCCCGAGCGCGTCTATGCAAAAGCCTATTCTGACCAGATGGTGGAGATGATGCGTGAAACTATTCGCTCGGGCACAGGTCGCGGCGCGGCGCTAGGAAAGCGCGAGGTCGCGGGCAAGACCGGGACATCTCAGGACTATATAGATGGCTGGTTTATTGGGTTTACATCCGACTATACGGCGGGGGTCTGGATGGGCAATGATGATAATTCATCGATGTATAAGGTTACAGGCGGATTGTTGCCGGCCGATGTCTGGAAGGCTTTCATGTTGGCCATCCACAAGGACATTACATATAAGCCGCTCTTAGTGCGTAGTGATGATCCCGATGACCAAAGGAACCGACGCCGGATGGATTACTATGCCGGTTTGATCCAGGAGCTGACAACAGAGCGCAATCTGGCGGCGGGTATTACGGTGCCGACCATCGGCATGCCCGTTGAAGACGAAGCTGTGGGTGGCCGCGCGGAAGGCAATGCAGGCGAATAAAACCCGATTGTAGGCTTTCGGGGCGTAAGCATTCGTGTCGTAAGCTTTCGTGTCGTAAGCTTTCGGTAAGACTTCAGAAATCTCTTCTTAACGCTCCTCTGGCATTGAGTTCCCTAAAATTGGGTGCCGATGAAACAATCTACACGACATACAGAAATTCCCGAGCGGGATATTCAGCGAGCTAAATATCTGCTGAATGCTGCTATCCCAGAGAGTTTGGCTGGGTGTCATCCGGCTGACATCAAGGCGGTAAAGACACTGGTGTTTGAATTGCTCGACAGCGTGGATTCCATTTACGCAGACATGAAACCGGCTTTGATGAATGGAAATTTGTTTGATGTAGCCTGCTCTTTGGAGTTTGAGGCCACTCGCTCGCCAGATTTGGCCGGATGCCTGTTTCGCCAGGCTGCGATACTCTATGCCCCGATTATGACCGTGAAAGCTGTTGACGCCTTCGAGAAAGCTGAGGCGAACGGAGCGCCTATGGGCCCATATTTGGCTATGTCGGTCCGGCTCTATGAAAAAATGGGTGATGCGGCGCGCGTCGAAACGCAGAATAAACTACTCAAGCGCTTTCTACGGGATCATCCGGAAATGCAGGATCTGCAGGAAGAGGGCGACGGCGATATGGCGACCGGTGAACTCGCTTACTTCCCGATACGCCCATAAAAAAACGCAGGCACGAGGCCTGCGCGTTAATCCAAATTGGATGTCTAATTAGTCGTTGTCTTCCAGAAGACCTGAACGGAACAACAGGCCCGCCAGTCCGGCACCGATCAAAGGTGCAACGAAGAATAACCAAAGCTGCGAAATTGCGCCGCTACCAGCAAATAGAGCTGGGCCAGCAGAACGCGCCGGGTTCACAGATACGCCTGTGACCTGGATACCCAAAAGGTGAATGACCCAGAGAGTCAAACCGATAGCCAAACCGGCAATCGCGGGATGTCCGCCTTTTTTGTGAGTGACGCCAAGAATTGTCACAAGGAACAAGAATGTGGCGACGACTTCAAAGATGAAGGCCGCTTGCATACTATATTCCCCGAGATACCCGGCACCCCAGCCATTTTGGCCAAGACCGTTTTCGGCAACGCTATAACCCGTTTTACCTGTTGCGATTAGATAAACGACACCTGCACCCAATACACCGCCGATAAACTGCGCGATCCAGTACTGTATCATTTCGCCCGCATTCATCCGTCCGGCGACAAAAGCGCCAAACGAAACAGCCGGATTAATGTGACATCCAGAGATTGCGCCGATGCCGTAGGCCATGGCCACGATGGCCAAACCAAAGGCTGCCGCAATACCAGCATGTCCAATTTCAGCACCCGCCAATACGGCGGCGCCACAACCAAATATCACCAGCGCTGCTGTGCCGATGATTTCTGCAACCATTTTTTTCATAAGATTTCCTCCCCTAAGATGTTGCGTGATTACGATATTCGAATCGAGAAAACTTAACAATAGTTAACTGAACGCGGGATAAACCAAATAAACACAAGCAGTAGTGGTAATCTTTCGTCGCAAAACTGACCATTGCGACTCACGGACCAAGGGCGTAAAGAAGGCGCAAATCAGTGCTAAAATCTATAAGGAGAATATTATGGCACGCGCTAAAATTGCCATGATCGGCGCCGGCATGATCGGTGGAACGCTCGCTCATATTGCCGCTCGTGAAGAGTTGGGGGATGTGGTTCTTTTCGATATTTTTGAAGGAACAGCCAAGGGTAAGGCCCTCGACTTGTGCGAGGCATCGCCCGTTTTTGGCAAAGATTGCCACTTAAAGGGCACCAATGACTACGCCGATATTGCGGGTGCCGATGTCTGCATTATTACGGCGGGCTTCCCGCGTAAGCCGGGTATGGACCGCGGCGACTTGATCGCCAAAAACCTCGGCGTCATTAAACAAGTCGCCGAAGGGATCAAGAAATACGCCCCGAAGGCTTTTGTTATCTGTATCACAAACCCGCTGGATGCTATGGTTTGGGCGCTTCAAAAGTTTTCAGGCCTAAATCCAAAGAAGGTTGTAGGTATGGCCGGCGTTTTGGATAGTGCGCGGTTCCGTTGGTTCCTGGCCGAAGAGTTTGGTGTTTCGGTTGAAGATGTTCACGCCTCCGTTCTAGGCGGTCACGGCGACAGCATGGTGCCGTTAACGCGCTACTCCACCGTGAATGGTGTGCCGCTTCCGGATCTGGTCAAGATGAAGTGGACGACCCAGGAGCGGATTGACGCGATCGTTCAAAGAACCCGCAAGGGCGGCGGCGAAATCGTCGGATTGCTCGGGAATGGGTCTGCCTTTTACGCGCCTGCGGAAAGTGCAATTGAGATGGCCAAATCTTACTTGCTGGATAAAAAGCGTATTTTGCCTTGCGCCGTTAAAGTCGCGGGGCAGATCGCCGGTGTTCGTGGTCTCTATGTGGGTGTACCCGCCATGATCGGAGCCAAAGGCGTCGAGCGAGTTATGAATATTCGTCTGAAAACCGATGAGCGGGAAATGTTCATGAAATCGGTTGGCGCTGTTGAGAAGCTTCTTGCTGAGTGTCAGGAAATGGACAAAGATCTCAAAGACTAGACCGCAAAAGGTCAACTTGAATTACGAAAAAACCCGCGCCTAAAAGCGCGGGTTTAACTGTTCAATGCGTGAACGCACCTCCGATGCGTTTATCCGGTAAATGTCTGGTAATAATTCTGAATAAAATCGTTTACCTTTGTTTACCTTTTAGAAGCGCGCTTTCAGACCAATGTTGATTGCGTGCGCTTCCGTATCATTACTCGATACATTCTGCGGATTAACAAAAGGTATGAAGCCTTTATTGTAGACATATTCCGCGCCGACTTCGAGATAAGGTGAGATCGGATACTCGACACCCAGAACGTGTTGCTGATTTTTCTTCCAGCTCGTCTGAGTTTGCCCAGATGGGTCCAAAATGCTTCTTCCAACGAAATCGTCACCGATTGTGCCCCAGGTGCCGACAGCTGAAATAGCCAGTCGCTTGCCGTTTGGTAGCATTGGTTTAATCCGGGCCTGAGCGACAATAACTTCCAGGTTTTGATCGAAGTTGATATTGTCTCGATCAATCGTTGAGCCTGTTGGGTCATTCAAATATTGCGGAAAGGGCGTTCCATCCGGTGTTTGAGGGATTGCGGCGGCCCAAGGTTCCAAGGTCGTCGAATACTCAACCATAGCATCGAAGAAATCGCTGTTATATTCGGCAAACCCTGTGACAACGCTATTACGGTATTCAATAAAGTTTGCCGGTGGATTTCCGTCCTGAATGCCGCGGAATGTATGCGCGGTCCAGTTATTGCGATAGATTGAATCGTGGAGATAACCACCTCCGACCGTGAAGGCACCCTTATCAAGCAGGAATTCCTTTTCGATATTAAACGCGTAGTTTTGGATGTTGTTCTCTTCTTCGGCATAAGCCACGCGAAGCTGGCGACCACCAGAGAAGGCAGAGCCCGTGATTTTCAAGCCGTCCTTATAGTAACCCAGCTCCAAAACAGGTTGATCGGAAACGGCCCAGAAGTAATGCTGTGCCTCTGTGTGGGTAAATGGGTTGTAGCCATCGAAGTTACCGAAATCGATCGTCTTGCGACCAAAGGCGGCGTAAAAAGGCATTTTCTTTAGGTTACCAAGAACAACAAAGGCCTTGCGAAGCTGGAATTCTTCCTGCTCTCCCGGATACTCAGTCTCGGAGTATTCAGGCTGCATGTAGACGGTCGTCCAATCACCAAATGCACCCGTAAAGGAAAGGGCCACATTGTTAATCGCAAACACGCCCGATTCTGTATCTGTATTGGGGGACAAAAACGGGAAGCGCGACAAGATCGGGAATTTACCTGGATCACTGGTTTTTTGCCACATAAATCCACCTTTAACCCCGGCGCCGATTGTCAAGGAATTCTCCGGTAGAACGCCCGTCGCGCGATTAGCGAGAAGTGTCAGCGTTTTGCCCGTCGTGTTCTCCTGCCAATCCAGCATATCCGCTGTGTGATATGGATTGGTCTGAATGGTGACGTCGCCAAAATTCATGTGCCGTCCGATGTCTGAGTGGAAGCGATTGGCCGCTTCTTGACTATAGGTGACACCATGCGGAGCAGCGAGGCCGCGAAGGCCCTGGCTGTTGGTCTCGGACGACACGTAAGTATAACTTCCGTCCGGCATTTGATAATAAACAGGTTGCGACGGCTGCATAGTTGCGGTTTGGTATTGAACCGGTTGACTTGGCGCCGCTACTGGATAGCTTTGCGTTGGTGCAGCCACCGAGTAACCTTGATTTTGTGTTGGCTGTGAATAAACATATTGCGAGGCTGCCGACCCATACTGTGCCGGGAAATATCCGCGCAGATTTGAGTCGTTATGCGACGCTGTTACGGGCAGCGCGACAGCAATTACTGCGGCCCCTGCAAACATTGATAATTTTGTGCGAAGTTTCATGGTAGTCCCCTTCCTATGCACTGCGGACGTTATCGACGTCCACGCCGTGTTCCCGAACTTTTCGGTATAAAGTTGATCGTCCGATCCCTAACCGCCGGGCGATTTCAGACATGTGACCGCCATAATTATTTATGGCGAATTCGATTAAATCTCTTTCGATTTCGTCAAGCGTTCGCAAATGACCTTCCCGATCAAGGAAGCGCACTTTCTCATCGGGTAATTGCGCGCTGGCATTGCTCAATAGGGCAGAAAATCCGCCGTCCGCTTTGGTTGTGAAATTCGGTAATTCCCCGGAAATTTGAGGAAAATCCTGAGGTTGCAATAATTGTCCGTCTGATAAAATCATGGCGCGGAAAATTGAGTTTTCCAGCTGACGGACATTACCCGGCCAATCAAAAGTTTTCAGCATATCGATGGTTTCGTGGGCCGCGCCGTTCACGCTCATGCGCTCTTGGGCATTAAACCGTTTAACAAAGTGGTTCAACAAGGCGGGGATATCTTCCCGTCGTTCGCGCAGCGCTGGGACCTGAACAGGAAAAACATTCAGACGATAATACAGGTCTTCGCGGAATGATCCGAGTTTCACGCTTTCCGCTAAATCCCTGTTTGTGGCAGAAATAATTCTGACGTCGACAGGAACGGGGCGTTTGGACCCGATCGGGTCGACTTCGCCTTCTTGCAAGACCCGCAGCAGTTTTACCTGCATATCCAGAGGTAATTCCCCAACTTCGTCGAGGAATAAAGTTCCTGTATCAGCTTCCTGGAATTTACCTAAGTGTTTGGCATTCGCGCCCGTAAAAGAGCCTTTTTCATGTCCGAAGAGAATGCTTTCGACAAGATTCTCCGGAATGGCGCCGCAGTTAACAGTTACAAAGGGACGGTCCGAACGTTCTGAGGCTCCTTGAATGGCGCGGGCGATAACTTCTTTACCGACGCCTGACTCACCGGTAATTAGAATGGGTATATTGGCGCGTGCCCCGCGTTCGCCCATGGCAACGACGGACCGCATAGACGAGGCGCTTCCGACGAGATCCTTAAAGGTAAGGCTGCCTTCGGTGGTTTTCTTTAGGCGCGTTACTTCGCCGGCGAGCGTGTTCAGCTCCAGCGCATTGCGAATAGACACGATAATGCGTTCCGGGCTGGCGGGCTTGACGATAAAGTCTCGCGCCCCAGTTTGCATGGCGTTAACCACCGTATCGATGCTACCTTTGCCGGTTAAAACGATGACGGGAAGCTCGCGGCGTTTATCGGCAATGGCCTTAAGTGTGTCCATGCCGTCCAGACCTGGCATCACCAAATCCAGTAAAACGACGTGGATGTTTTGCCCATCAGCGCCAAAGATCATTGAAAGCGCAGAGTCACCGCTATCAGCCTGTAATGTGGAAAACCCGCTTTTCTCGACAACAGCCTGTATCAGACGTCGTTGAGTCGGATCATCGTCAACGATGAGAACCGTTTTACCCATATTTCATTCACCATATTTTGAGCCGTTTTGGCCCTTGCCGAGGTTTTCCCCGGTCATTGAGCGTCGCAATATGGGACAAATCCGTAAATTTGATGTTAAAGTCGCAAATAAAACTCACGAATGTGACAGCACGACGCTTGAGGCCCCAAATCGACCGTGATAGGACGCCTAAACTGATTTGTTTGACAGGGAATTAATCATGGGCGGAGCACCTTCAGATTATAAGCGTGGCAAGATGAAAATTGGCGCGCAAAAACATACTTTCGATGGATTTATGGGTTTCACTGTTTATGGCGGAACGGTGATCGCCTTAATGCTGATCTTCGCGATACTGACCGTTGGCGGCGTTGGCCTATCTTGGTTGCCAGCGCTCGTGATCACACTGGTATTAGGCATTGTTGTCGGAATTGGCCTTAAATTGAATGGCACATATTTCGCCTCTATTACGGGGCTAGCTATTGCAACAGCGATTGTCTGCGCGATTGTGGGGCTTTTCGCAGGCTAAAAATAAAAAACATACAGCGCATGACAAAATAAACCTTCCCAATAACAGGATAACCGGGTGAAGATTGCTGTATTGAATGATGCGAGCGGAAATGAAGCTCGCGTGGCCGCGACACCAGAAACGGTCAAAGGCTATATAAATGCCGGGCATAAAGTGTCCGTTGTAAAAGGTGCCGGTGCGGCGGCGGATTTTTCCGATGCCGACTATAAAGATGTGGGCGCAACGCTTTCGAAGGATAACCCGTCGGCTGTCAAAGACGCCGATTTGGTAATGTCGATTACAGGCGGGACCAAAAAATTACTATCGAGCCTAAACAAGGGCGCTGGGATTACGGGGCTTTTAAACCCGACGGATAACCCTGATTACGCCAAAGCCTGTGCTAAAGCCGGGGTGACAGCTTATGCTTTGGAATATATCCCGCGTATTTCCCGGGCTCAAAGCATGGATGTCTTGTCCAGCCAATCCAATTTGGCAGGTTACCGGGCTGTGATTGAGGCGGGTTCTATATATGGCCGCGCATTTCCAATGATGATGACAGCGGCGGGTACGGTCGCGCCTGCCAAGGTCTTTATTATGGGCGCGGGTGTTGCAGGCCTGCAAGCGATTGCAACTGCCCGGCGTCTGGGTGCTGTTACGACAGCGACCGATGTCCGTCCGGCAGCCAAAGAGCAAGTGGGCTCTTTGGGAGCGAAGTTTATCGCTGTCGAGAATGAAGAGTTTAAAGAAGCCGAAACAGCAGGTGGGTATGCCAAACAGATGTCAGCAGAGTATCAAAAGCTGCAAGCTGAGCTCACGGCGTCCCATCTAACAAAACAAGATATCGTGGTGACAACCGCGCTTATACCGGGCCGTCCGGCGCCGCGTCTGATCGACAAAGCTATGATCGATACTATGAAAGCTGGCTCCGTCATTGTTGACATGGCGGTGGAACGCGGCGGCAATGTTGAAGGCTCCAAAGCGGGCGAAATCGTCATTACGAAAAACGGAGTCAAACTTGTTGGCCTTCTGAACTGGCCGTCTCGTATGGCGGCCGATGCGTCCAATATGTTTGCACGGAATTTGAAAAACTTCCTCCCGCTGGTGACGGCGGAAGATGGCAGCTACGCACCGAATTGGGATGATGAAATTATCCAGGGCTGCGCGCTGACCCGGGACGGCGACGTCGTCCATGAACGCCTGAAATAGGAGGGCAATATGTTATCAATGTTGATTTTAGCGGGCGCTGGCGGTGTCAGCCCCTTTATTTTTCAAATGGCCATTTTTGTGTTGGCGATTTTCGTGGGCTACTATGTTGTTTGGTCTGTGACACCGGCGCTCCATACACCGTTGATGGCCGTGACCAATGCAATCTCATCCGTAATTATCGTCGGGGCCTTGGTAGCTGTCGCCGCCGGCGTGGGCAGCGGCTCTGGCATGTCGACCTGGACGGGCGCACTGGCAGTAGCGCTTTGCGCCGTCAATATATTTGGGGGCTTTTTGGTCACCCAGCGCATGCTCGCCATGTATAAGAAGAAACAAAAGTAGGGCCGCCAAATGACTTTATCAGCAAATCTCGCCGCCGGTCTTTATACAGTTTCTGCGGTTCTCTTTATTCTTGCTCTTCGGGGCTTGTCATCTCCTGAGACATCCAGACGGGGTAATTTGTTTGGCATGGTTGGGATGTTAATCGCCATTGTCACAACACTTCTGACCATTGACCTAAGCGGAATGGCCCTGCCGATTATCGTCGGTGGTCTGGCCGTCGGTGGTATAGCAGGCGCGATTATCGCCCGAAAAATCCCTATGACGGACATGCCGCAGCTTGTAGCAGCCTTTCACTCTTTAGTTGGCTTGGCGGCTGTACTCGTCGCTGTCGCGGCATTTAAGAGCCCAGTGGCATTTGGAATCGCCGAGTCTGTTGGTGCCCCTATCAAAGGTTATAGTCTCCTAGAGTTAGCGTTAGGTGCCGGTATTGGGGCGATTACCTTTACCGGGTCAGTCATTGCCTTTGCCAAGCTTAATGGAAATATGAAAGGCGCGCCGATCCTTTTACCGGCCCGGCATTTCCTCAATATTGGCATGGGCATAGGGGTCGCTGTTCTGATCGGTATGCTCATGAAATCAGGCGGCAGCAATGATACGCTCCTTTGGGGCATTATCGCGCTGACGCTTATTCTCGGGATCACGCTTATTATTCCAATCGGCGGGGCAGATATGCCGGTCGTGGTTTCCATGTTGAATTCCTATTCAGGCTGGGCCGCCGCTGCGCTTGGTTTTACGCTGTCTAATCTGGCGCTGATTATTGTTGGTGCGCTCGTCGGATCATCGGGCGCGATTTTGTCCTATATTATGTGTAAGGGCATGAACCGGAATTTCTTCTCTGTTATTCTTGGGGGCTTTGGCGGAGACGCGGCTGTTAGCTCTGGTGAACGCGAGGATCGTCCGGTGAAACGGGGCTCAGCTGAAGACGCGGCCTTTATCATGAAGAATGCCTCCAAAGTCATAATCGTGCCTGGCTATGGTTTGGCGGTGGCGCAGGCCCAACACGCAACGCGCGAAATGGTCGATACCCTTAAGGAAGAAGGCGTGGATGTTGCCTATGCTATTCACCCTGTGGCGGGACGTATGCCCGGTCATATGAATGTACTCCTGGCTGAAGCCAATGTGCCTTATGATGAGGTGTTTGAACTGGAAGACATCAATTCCGAGTTTGCCAATGCAGATGTGGCTTTTGTTATTGGCGCCAATGACGTGACAAATCCGGCGGCTAAGACGGATCCCCAAAGCCCGATCGCCGGTATGCCCATTTTGGATGTGGACAAGGCGAGTACCATCCTGTTTGTGAAGCGTTCACTGTCACCAGGATATGCCGGGATCGACAATGATCTCTTTTATGATGACAAGACCATGATGCTATTGTCCGACGCCAAGAAAATGGTCGAGGAGATCATCAAAGCCCTTTAGGAATTGACGAAACACCGATGGGTAAATTTCTGATCAAGGCCTTAGTAATTTTAATCATCGCCTATGTCTTGGCGATGATTGCGCTTTTTATCCTGCAGCGCTCTTTTATGTATTTCCCGCCTGAAAACCAGCCGGATCTGTCATCAACAGAACAGGATATGCAGGCGATTGCACTAACGCTTGAAACCGGTGAAACGGTTCCCGTCTGGTGGCATCCTCCGGATAGCGAACAGCCCGTCGTCATATTTTTCCATGGGAATGGCTCCTCGGCATATGATGGACGTTTTATCTATAAACACTTTATTGAGCAGGGCTTTGGCGTTATAGCGGCAGAATATCCTGGGTATCCAGGTGCCACAGGATCGCCGACCCAAAGAGGGATCATCCATGCGGCTTTGGCGCAATATGATTTTATCCGCGCCAAAGGCGTTACGCCGGAGCAAATATATCTCTATGGTACATCGCTTGGGGCTGGTGTGGCCGCGCAACTGGCGTCGCGCAAAGCGGTTGCTAAAATAGTCATGGAAGCCCCCTTTAATTCGATGATGGATATGGTGCGTCTCCGTATGCCGTTTTTTGCTTTCCCGCCTTTGATCAAAGATAAATATGAGAGCGATAAAGCCCTGGAGGGGAAATCCGTTCCCATGCTCTGGTTACACGGAACCCATGACCAAGTAATACCCATCGCACAGGGTCGCAAGCTTTATGACAGCTACCAAGGACCAAAGCAAAGTTTCATCGTTAAAGGCGGGGACCATAGTGATCTCTGGATTTCCGGCGGCCGCGAAGCCATCACGGCTTTTTTTAAATCTTAGGGTCCGAAGTCAATGGCCATGGGCGGTTAGATAGTCACCATACTCAGCTTTTTAACTTTCTCTCTATTTTCATAAGAAAAGCCTAGCAAACACCAACGTCTTCATGCAATTTTGGTCCATCAAAACAATCGTGGACCTTTATGTCTGAATTTCCTCTATCTCTGAGAAATATATCGAAATCTTTTGCCGGGAAGGTTGCGGTCGAAGATGTGTCCTTTGATGTTCAGCCCGGTGAAATCATTGGGTTTTTGGGGCCAAACGGGGCCGGGAAAACCACGACCATCCGCATGGCGCTGGGTTTGATCAAACCAGATTCTGGCCTCGTCGAGCTTTTTGGAGCCGCGCCGAGCCCCCATTCATTTGGGCGGCTTGCTTTCCTACCGGAAGAGCGAGGGCTTTATAAAAAGCAGACGGCCCGCGAATCTATTGCCCATATGGCCCGCCTCAATGGCATGAAAGCCAAAGAGGCTTTTCCGCTGGCAGATCGGCTTTTGGACAAATACGGTTTAGGCGATGCCAAACGAAAGAAAAATAAAGACATGTCAAAAGGGATGGCTCAGAAAGTTCAGTTATTATCCGCTATCGCCCATGATCCAGAATTCTATGTTCTGGATGAGCCATTTTCAGGTTTGGATCCCGTCAATCAGCAAGTGCTTGAAAACATGGTTCGGGAAATTGCGGATAGGGGCCGAACGATCATATTTTCGACCCATGTGATGGAACATGCCGAGCGCCTTTGTGACCGTATTATCCTTATGTCTCGTGGCCGCAAAGTCTTTGATGGCTCGACGGACGAAGCATTGGCTCAGGCCCCAAGGCGGCTGGTTATTAGTTCAGAAGATGGCCGATTAAAGGAAACTGTAACGGCATTTGCTGAAAACATGGAAGTTCGAGAGGACGGTTCGATCAGTGTTGTCCTGAAACGTGATGCGGACAATCATGCGATTTTGGAAAAATGCGTCAATAGCAAGATCAAACTCAAACGTTTTGAGCCTAAGGCGGCGTCGTTACACGAGGCGTTTGTCGCCCTTGTTGGACGCGATGAAGCAGAAAAAATGCAAGAGGGAGTTGTCTAATGATTCCGCAACTCAATTTGCGCCGGGTTTATCTTATCGCCCGCAGAGACTTTCTCGGATATATCAAGACATGGGGTTTTTGGATTTCCTTTTTAATGCCCTTCGTCTTGTTCACCGTCGCTTTTTTTGCTGCGCGTTTAGACATCAATGTGGATCCGGTAAGATATGAGGCCATTTTAGATGAAACGGGCCAGCATGAAATGGCTATTCGTGACTATGATCAGGCTCAAAGACCTGAGCTTCCGATCGAGCTCCCACAGGGGCAGATGCCGGCAAACAAAAACATATATGTCAGCCCGCCCGCCGATAACATTGATGCGCTTAAGAACTATCTTACCGGTCAGAATAAATTTGAAGTGGATGGCAAGGCTGTGAAGCTCTCCGCGCTCTTGCATATCTATGAAGGTCCGTCAGGGGTAAAAGCCGATTACTGGGCCGATAACATCAATAATCAACGCCTCAAAAACGTCTCCAACCGCTATTTTCGAAAAATCGCTGAGGGCAAATATTTGGGGGCGGCTGGACTATCATCTGATGGATTGAGTGAGGCCCGCGCCGCGGCGATTAAAGTCAACGTCTTTGACCCGGGAAAATCGGGCGAAGGCGGGCAGGCCGTTACGTTTATTGACCGGATTCCTAATCTTGTTTCAGTGGCCGCAACGATGCTGCTCTGGCTGACAATTTTCTCAGGCGCCTACATGCTGCTCACCTCAATGCTTGAAGAGAAGCTGAACAAGTTGTTGGAGATGATGCTCTCCACAACACGGCTCTCGGAAATAATGATTGGAAAACTCATTGGAGTCGCGGCACTGACGATCACAGCCATGTTGCCCTACATTGTGTTGATGTTAGCCGGAGCTGTATTCTTTTTGGCATCCCCCGTCGGCGCCGCCGTGCTGCAGGCGATAACGCCCAAGCTAATTTTCTTCTTTATTCTCTTCTTGGCATTGGGTTATCTTTTTTATGGGGCCCTGTTTATTGCAATGGGCTCCTTGGCCGAGTCCATGCAAGACGCGCAGACGTTGACAACCCCCATAATGTTGGTGCTATCGGCCTGTGTCATGGTCATCCCGCTCAGTTTGAATTCACCGGACTCACCGCTTCTGACCTTCGCGACGTGGTTTCCACTCAGTGCGCCCTTTGCGGCAATCGCCCGGTTACACTTGGATCCGCCGTGGTGGGAGCTGCTTTTGTCAGCGTCGTTTTTATTCTTGATGTCACTCCTCGTAATCTGGATCGCCGGTCGCATATTCAGATATGGCATCTTGTCAGGCGCCGGTGTCAAAGGTGTTTCTGACTGGTTTAAACGCGCGGTTTTACGCCGCAAGGCCTAAAGGTGACAAGGCGGCCGAGGACGACTATAGCAATACCATGGAGTCCCAGACACATAATCCGTCAGATGCAGCGCGGGCGCAGATTTTAGATGCTGCGATGGCGCATATTCCATTTGATGGCTGGACACAAAAATCTCTAACCGCTGCCGTCGCTATGACCGATCTGCCTGCCGGATCCGCTGAGCTTTACTTTCCCGGAGGGCCATTGGAACTCATCTCTTATTGGTCCGAACAAGGCGACCAATCTGCTCTGGCGACAATCAACGCAAGAGGTCTATCCAATATGCGCATCCGGGACAAAATCACGGAATGCGTCTGGATTCGCCTGTCTGAAATGGCTGGTCAGGAACAGGCCGCCCGGCGCGCTATGTCCCGATTAACTTTGCCCGATGCTTTGGGGCAAGGACCTGGACAACTTTGGCAATCGGCCGATATGATCTGGCGCGCCATCGGAGACACGAGCACAGACGGCAATTACTATTCCAAACGGGCGATCCTTTCGGGTGTCATTGGGTCATCGATCCTAGCCTGGCTGTCCGATGACACGGATGACAAGGCCAAGGCACGGGCTTTTCTCGAGTCCCGTATTGAAAATGTAATGCAGTTTGAAAAAGCCAAGTTTTCCCTTCGCAAACAAAGAGAGAAATGGCCCGACCCGGCCAGATTGGCAGGCCGCCTTAGATATGGTCGCCGCCGGCGACGCTATCGCTAACTGATAATTCGGTTGATATGGCCCATTTTTCGCCCGGCGCGGGCGTCTACTTTCCCATAGAGATGAAACTTCACAGCCGGATCCGCCGCGAGTTCCGGTATCTGATCCACATCGTCGCCTAATAAATTTGTCATTTCAACACGGTATTTCGGCTGTGTGTCACCGAGCGGCCAGCCGGCAATGGCGCGAATATGGAGTTCAAATTGGTCGGTACACCCTGCATCCTGTGTCCAATGCCCGGAATTGTGTACCCGCGGGGCGATCTCGTTGACGAGCAATGTGCCATCATCCAGTTCGAAAAACTCCACCGCCAAAACGCCGACATAATCCAGAGCTTCTAGAATTTTAAATGCGAGCTCCCGTGCCTGGCCAGTGTCGCCGTCTGCGGGGCAAATGGATGTATGCAAAATATGGTTTTTGTGTTGGTTTTCGATCAAAGGAAAGGCGGCTGTATCGCCGTGTCGGTTGCGGGCGCACACAATTGAGACTTCTCGTCTAAAAGGAATAAATCCTTCGGCAATGCAGGGTACTCCGCCTAGCGACTTAGTCCCGTCCATGGCGGCCTGTTCGCTTGACGCGATGACCTGGCCTTTGCCGTCATATCCCATGCGCCGGGTTTTAATCACACATTTTCCGCCAAGGGCCTTTAACGCCCGCTTGGCGTCAAACTCATTGTTGACTGGATAAAAGGGCGCGACAGCTACACCCGCCGTTTCAGAGATAAAGGTTTTCTCGGTCAGCCGGTCTTGACCATTATGCAGTGCCTCTATGGGGGGCAAGACAGGGGCGCCGGGCGATGCGGCGATCACCGTTGCGGTCGGAATGTTTTCAAACTCATAAGTGATGACATCAACCGAATTTGAAAAGGATCTGACAGCCGCTAAATCATCATAGTCTGCCAGCGTGTGTTTCCACGCAACCTGCGAAGCCGGGCATTCGGCATCCGGCGCGAATACATGTGTTTTAAAATCCAGCCGCGCGGCAGCCAAAGATAACATGCGACCAAGCTGTCCGCCGCCAAAAATACCGATAACCGCGCCGCGCGGCAAAACATGGCTCGTTGTCATATCAAGATACGTCTTCTTTGACGCTTTCTGTCTGCTTGGCGCGCCACACGGTCAGAGCTTTGTCGACGGACTTGTCATTGAGTGCGATGATAGAGGCGGCCAGAAGGGCCGCGTTTTTCGCGCCGGATTTTCCGATGGCCAGAGTGCCCACGGGGACACCGCCGGGCATTTGAGCGATTGATAATAAACTGTCTAATCCAGAAAGTGCTTTGCTTTGAACCGGCACGCCCAAAACCGGCAATGTGGTCATGGACGCCACCATACCTGGCAGGTGAGCCGCGCCGCCAGCGCCAGCTATGACAACCTGATATCCCAGCGCTTTGGCGGATTTGGCGAAATCATAAAGACGCTGTGGTGTCCGGTGTGCGGAAACGACTTTGGCCTCGTAAGATATATCCAGCGCGTCCAAAATTTCCGCGGCATGTTCCATGGTAGGCCAATCCGATTTGGATCCCATAACGATTGCAACTTTTGATGTTTTGCTCATGTCTTCCCAATCACATTGAAACATTCAAGGAAAGCGAAGGAATTTAAGCGTTTCCAACCCAAGGTCAAATCTAAAATCGGCGTTTGGAAAATCTTTTTTAACGTCCGTGGCTTATCTTTAACCTACATAAGGAATCAATTTATGGAAAATGCCGTCAGAAAAATTGATGTATCCGAACCGACGCGTTTCAGAGCGGATATCGGAAAGGACGAAAGCCGCGAAGCTTTAATGGCCGAAATCATCCGATTGCGGGCCTATGTCAAAGAACTTGAATTGGCTGCCGATGCGGACGCTCTGGCACCGGTTTATAACCGCCGCGCCTTTTTACGCGAATTGGTGAAAGCGCAATCAGTCTTTCAACGATATGAGATACCAACATCGCTTGTTTTGTTTGATCTTGACGGGTTTAAAAGCATCAATGATCGGTACGGGCCCGTCATGGGCGATGAATTACTCATTCAAGTGGGCCAGGTCTTGCAAACCAATATCCGGGATTGTGACTTAGTTGCTCGGTTAGGGAGCGACGATTTCGCGGTTTTGCTTTTCAAGTGCGAAATGGAACAAGCCAGAGAAAAAGCGAAAGAATTGGTCAAGGCTTTGGAGACGGTTGGTATCGACATGCCGTCTAATTCCCTGTTTGTTGAGGCGTCATTTGGGTTGGCCCGAGTGGCCAGCGGCATGACACCGGAACGGATTATGTCCAATGCGGGCGAGAAGCTGGCGCAGAACAAACGTTCAAAAAAGCGAGCTGAGTGACGTCGACAAGCCTTTAAGCAATGTGCTTAAGCGATAATATCCGGAGTTAACTGATTTTCCAGAAATACAATCTGGTCTTTCATCGCGAGTTTAATTTTTTTTAGGCGGCGCACCTTTAAAACATCGACGGCGCCCGTTTCTTCCAAAGCTCCAATTTCAATATCCACCCGCCGGTGCTCTTCTTTTAGGCTCGCCAATAAAGCATGCATTTCTGCTTCTTCGGCGGCCTGGTCCTCCAGGTTGTCATCAGGCGTATCGGTCACGAATAGGATTCTCTCGATTACACTATTTTACCGTAAATTTCCTATATCTCAAAGACATGTTTTTGGAGAAGTGACTTATGCCTAAGATTGTGCTATAAGGAGTTACACATCAGAGGAGGAAGGAATGGCGGTTGAGTCTCATTTACTGGAGCTTCGAAACAGGCACCATAAAATTGACCGGGAAATCAAACAGGAAATGAAAAGCCCGCTCCCCGACACCCTTAGACTTAGTATGTTAAAGCGTAAAAAGCTTCAAATTAAAGACCAAATCATTGCGGCGAAGACAGCTTAGAATATTCTCGAATATCGCTTAAGTCTGTAAAACACCTATATTTTTTAGATCGTTTGTCTTACTGAGTTCGCTGAACTGAGGGACACGGATATGGAAAAACGTGTGGCAATTGTCACTGGCGGGGCCAAAGGGATTGGCCTGGCTTGTGTTAGACGGTTTCTGGATGATGGCTATCACGTGGTGATCGCCGATATGGATGAAAAGGCCGGCGAAGTTGTTATGTCCGAATTTGATTCGGAAAAAGACCGTGTCCTTTATTTTGATTGCGATGTTTCCGACAAATTATCGGTCCATAATCTTGTTGCCGATACCCTAAGCCAATTTGGTCAGATTGATGTTCTGGTCAACAATGCTGGGATTGCCGTTCAAGGCGGCATAACGGATATGGACGAACATGTGTTTGATAAGGTTCTGGCGGTCAATTTACGGGGCGCGTTCTTGGCGTCCAAAGCCGTTGTTGATTACATGTTAGAAGAAATTGAAAATAGAGAGGACCGGTCTCGTTTATCGGAACGCCCTTATTGTATCATCAATATGTCGTCCATCAATGACGAAGTCTCGTTGCCAAACTATCTAGCTTACTCTGTTTCCAAAGGGGGCTTACGTCAAATGACTAAATCTATGGCCCTTGAATTGGCGCCCTATGGTATCCGGGTAAATGCTATTGGTCCGGGGAGTGTGAAGACCGAAATGCTGGCCAATGTTGTGGACAGCAAGGCCGAAAGTAAAATCAGGAGTCGAACCCCATTAGGACGTCCGGCGCTCCCAGAAGAAATCGCCAGCGTCTGTTCATTTCTGGCCTCGAAAGATGCCAGCTATATTACAGGCCAAGTGATTTATGTCGACGGCGGGCGGCTGGCGCTCAATTACACCATGCCGCTGCCAGAAGAAGATTAGTCGTTATCACCGGAAGATTTGAATAGGCTTTCCAGTGTCTGTTCCACGGGCGCTTCAGGCGCCGGCGCTGGGACTGTTTCATCAACGGGTTTGAGGGATGCACTGGCATCCTTTTCGGCTTTAGCGTCAATGCGGGCCTTTTTATCGGCGGCCTTGCGAACCACGTCATCAAGATCGATTTGAGAGCAAAGCCCCAAAGATACAGGATCTGTTGGATTAATAGTACCCATCTTCCAGTGGGTCCGTTCACGAATGGCCGTAATCGTTGGCTTGGTTGTTCCGATCAGTTTAGCAATTTTTGAGTCCGGGATTTCAGGATGGTTTCGCACGAGCCAAGCAATAGCGTCGGGACGATCCTGACGACGGGAAAGAGGTGTATAGCGAGGGCCTTTCTTGCGGCCTTTACGTTTGGCCAGCGAGTCATTTTCAAAAACCGTGGCCTTGAGCTGATAGTCGGCGTCTTTTTCACCGCGCTCGATTTCTTCCCGGGCCAATTGTCCATTGGCGATGGGGTCGGCGCCGCGAATACCGCCGGCGACATCGCCGTCCGCTATGCCTTCTACTTCGAGAATATGCAGACCGCAAAATTCCGAAATCTGTTTGAAGGTCAAGGCCGTGTTATCGATCAACCATACGGCGGTGGCTTTTGGCATTAAAATCTGTGTCATTTGCTTGCTCCCGGAAAATCCGCAAATTCAGGCATTAAAAAAACCCGGCTCCGCCGGGTTACTTTGTCGTTTTGACCCGTGATCAATATCGACAAGGGCAAAGATAGGGGTTTTCGACCGTTTGACAAGGGAAAAATGCCCAATTAGCGATTGTTCTCATTCAATACAGTACGATTCTTATAACGAGAGGCACAAATGGAAAATCGTCAGGAGGTTGAGTTTCAAATAGGCGAAGACCTGTATGGGGTTTCGATTGAGGAACTTCAAACGCGAATTTTGGTTCTGGAAACTGAAATATCTCGCTTGCAGGATGAATTAATCAAGAAGAAATCAGAACGATCCGCCGCAGACAGCTTATTTAAGAAATGAAGCCCTCTTTGGCCCTTGCTTTGCATTTATAGGTCGCAAAGGGCCCAAAAAAAGGGCATAAGAGAGACGCAAATAGAAAGCAGAGCAGTAATGAATGCTTATAACAATAATAATGAAAATGGTCGCGACCGGGTGATTCCACAAGCAGAAGGCCGATTGCTCGAATTTGCCAAATCAGAGCTTTTCGAAAAGACCTTTCGCGAAGGGATGGATCTGGTAGAGGAGACGGCTGCCTATCTGGATGGACCAGGCCGGACCGACAGCCGAAAAATGTCCAGGGGTGATGCGCTGGTTTACGCCTCTCAAAGTATGCGTCTCACGACGAAATTAATGCAGGTGGCGAGCTGGCTGCTGGTTCAGCGCGCAATCAAAGAAAACGAAATGGAACTCCAAGAAGCGCGCGAGACCAAATACCGAATTGTTGCTGACAAAAAGTCCGAAGACAAATTGTCGTTCGATGGTCTGGCAAAAGCTTCATTGGTGTTACCCGGTACGCTTCTGGATTTGTGCGCCCGCGCGGAACAGCTTTATGAAAGAATTGCGCGTTTGGACCGTAGCCTTTACAGTACAATTGACGCCCAGGCAGGAAATTCTGTTGCCGATCAAATCAGCCGGCTAAATTCCGAATTTAAAAAATAACCGGTACATCAGTCGGGCAGGGCAATTTCGACTTTTAAACCCCCTAGTTCCGATTGACCGAGCGTGATCGATCCGCCGTGATTGCGGATAATATCACGGGCAATAGACAGACCTAATCCTGTCCCCTCTATATTTTGATTTCGGGCCGTATCCATTCGATAAAAAGGTTTGAAGACCTCTTTGAAATTCTCCTCCGGAATGCCGGGCCCATCATCCTCTACCTGAATAATTGCGGTGTGTTTATCCGTTCGGGAGGAAATTTTTACAATCTCTCCATATTTTACGGCGTTTGACAGAACATTGTTCAAAGCTCTGGTCATCATCCCCGGTTTGATTTGGACGGACTGATTCCCAGTCAAATCCAATTGCGGGGTATTGGGTTTAAACTTCTGGGCAATGTCTTTCAGAAAATCATTGAGATCAACGGTCATTGTGTCTTCGTCGGTTTGGCCTCTGGCAAAATCCAAATAGCCATCCAGCATTTTTTCCATTTCGATCAAATCCGAGCGGGCGGCCCTGTTGTCCTCGTTATTCTCCAGCATTGCAAAATGCAGTTTTAATCGGGTCAGCGGGGTTCTGAGATCGTGACTGACGCCCGCCAACAAATCGGTCCTTTGGTCCATAAACCGTCTGATCCGCTGTCGCATTTTTAAAAACGACTGACCCGCAAGCCTCACTTCGGCTGCCCCAGACGGTCTGAACCCGTCAATATCCTGCCCTTTACCAAAAGCATCGGCCGCATCAGCCAAGCGGGAAATAGGCCGGGCTTGATTGCGGATGAACAGAATACTGATCATTGTCAAAAGCAGGGAGGCCAAGGTCAGCCAGAAAATGAATACAAACCCGGTGCGGGCAAAAACCCGTTCTTTGGCTGCAATGAATGTCAAAGTTCCTTCGTCCACTCTTACCCGAATATCGATATGATTCGGGTAACGGGTCGTGTCGAACCAAAAAGGAGACTGCAGACTTTGATTCAAAGAGCGCTGTAGGGTTTTGTCCAGCGTGGAGAAAAAGGACCGTCTTTGCGCGGTCGGGAAATCATGATCATCACGCAGATCCACAGAAAGCTCCATATGGGGCTGCATCATTTCATTGAGTTTTGCAGCGCGCTCGGGGCTCGGGGCCTGATTAAAGAGTTCGACGGCAAGGCTAACATCCGCGGCCACACTGTCGGACAGGCTGGCCGTCACGGTCGACCAATGGGCGTTAAAGAATATATAGGCCACCACGATCTGCATGATCGCGATCGGCAAGACGATGATCAAAAGAGCGCGGCCAAAAAGTGACTTTGGCAGATATCGATTGATCAGTTTTTTCAATGCTGATTATCGGTCATGAGGCGATAGCCATGCCCGCGCACAGTTACAATAAACACGGGTTCGGATGGATTTTCCTCGATTTTTCGGCGCAGACGGGTCATCTGCACATCAACGGCCCTTTCGGATTGGGCACTGATTTTTTCTGACAAAGCATAACGACTGACGGCAGCTCCCCCGCATTTGGCCAATAAAGTCAGCAGAGCTTCCTCGCCAGTTGTTAGCCGCACGCGGTCGCCGTGTTTTGTCAGAGCCAGTCTTTGCAGATCATATTCCCATGGACCGAAAACAACTTTTCCATTGGGTTTTGAATTCCCGATCCGGCGGAAAATAGCCTCGATCCTGAGCACGAGTTCTTCGGGTTCAAAAGGTTTGGGTAGATAATCATCGGCGCCCATTTTTAGGCCCTCAATGCGATCTGCCGGTTCACCTTTGGCTGTTAAGAGGATTATGGGAATGTCATCAGATTCCCGGAGTGAGCGGGTCAAGCTAAAGCCGTCTTCTCCTGGCATCATGACATCCAGGATCATGAGATCAAAAGTCAACGTCTTCATGAGCCGCCGAGCTTCGGCGGCATTGCTTGCGGTTGATACCCGGTAACCTTGTCGGCTTAGGAATTTTTTTAACAAGTCCCTGATTCGGTTATCGTCATCAACCAAGAGCAAATGTAATTCATGGCGCTCTAATATATCGGACTCAAGGCTCAATTTTTTTCTCACAAATCATAATTGATAGGTTGACTTACCTCTATCATAGTCAAAAATACTCAAAAAGAAATAGACATAGCCTGCGGGCAAAACGGACAAGAAAATGATCGAAAAACCATATCATGACCGCGACGGACATATCTGGATGGATGGCGAGTTTGTCGACTGGCGTGAATCCAAAGTCCACATATTGACCCATTCTCTACATTATGGCTCGGCCGTTTTTGAGGGCGACCGCGCATATGAAGGGAAAATTTTTCGCCTCACAGATCACTCGGAACGTCTCGTAAAATCGGCTGGGCATATGGGCTACGAAATCCCTTTTACGATCGAGCAAATCGACAAGGCATGCCGGGATACGTTGGCGAAATCGGGTTTGGGCGATGCCTATGTACGACCCATCGCGTGGCGAGGATCTGATATGATGGGGGTTGCCTCCAAGAATAATCAAATCCATTTGGCCGTCGCAGTTTGGCACTGGGGGAGTTATTTTGCGGATAAGATGAAAGGGATCAGATTGTGCTGGGCCGACTGGAAACGTCCGGCGCCGGACACCATCCCGTGTAAATCAAAAGGGGCGGGCCTCTACATGATTTGTACCATGTCCAAGGATGCGGCCATGGCCAAAGGATTTGATGACGCCCTGATGGTGGATTATAAAGGCCGGGTCGCAGAATGTACTGGCGCTCATATTTTCTTCGCCAGAGACGGTGAACTTCACACGCCCACCAATGATATTCTACTGGAAGGCATTACCCACGATACGGTGGTCAAGCTGGCCGAACGACGGGGATATAAAGTTCACAAACGAGATATTTATCCGTCCGAGCTCCCTTATTTCAGCGAGTGTTTTGTAGTGGGTACAGCGGCTGAGGTTACGCCGGTGCGAGAGATAGAAGGCAATAAATATGTGCCCGCTGAGATCTGCCATGCCTTGGCTTCAGACTATGACGAGCTTGTCAGGGAAAAAATCGTACTTTAATCTTTCAGCGAGGCGCGCAGGTATAAGCTACCCGTGTAAACCGATAGAAGTGCGGCGAGCCACAGAAATACCAGGCCAACTATTCGCAGCATATCTGCGCTGGATCCCAAGCCGAGAATATTCCTGCACAGATACAGGATCAAAATCGCGATAGCGAACATCTCGCAAGCCGTTTTCCATTTGGCGAGTTTCGTTGGCGGCATGGCCCGGGATTTCAAGGCGGCGTGTTCGCGGGCGCCGCTCACTAATATATCCCGCCCGATAATGGCCAGCGCTGGGGCAAGGATGAGCCCATATCCCCGAAAGGCGATGGCGATGGCGATTAAACAGGCGGCGACCAGAAGCTTGTCCGCGATCGGATCGATCATGCGGCCGAAATCAGATGTAACATTCCACTTTCGGGCCCAATAGCCGTCTAGGTAATCCGTGATACAGGCCAGGACGAATAAACACAGTGTCCCGACAGCGACCCAATAAGCCGGAGTGGCTTGTAGGCTGATGATCCCAGCCACCAGCAAAGGTATGCTGAGAATGCGCCCAATCGTCAGAAAATTGGGAAGGCGAGCCCGAAAGCCTGTCACAGATGGCTTATCCGTCATTCGCCGCGCCGGATTTACCCGTCAATAGTGCTAACCCGGTAATTATTGAGAGAACGGCGCCAATCCAGAGTATGACCAACCCAGTGTTCCAGACCAGTTCCCAAGTCTTGGAATAGGCATCAAATATGCTGGGATCGGAGAGGTTGGGATTGGAAAGATCGACGGGTCCCTTGGGCACATCGCCGCCTTTTGAAAACACAGAAGATAACCAAGGTGACAGCCAGGGTGAGGCCAATAAAATACAAGTGCCAAGCATGATCATAGCGGTTTTCAAATTCCCAAGACCTGTTTCGTACAGTCGCGATCGGCTGAGCTCAAACCCTTTTACAAGGCCGACAATGATCTCCCGGGCCACAATAATACCGACAGGTGCCAGAAATAATGTCGGGGCTCCACCGCTAAATTGATTAGGTCCCGACGGCGACGACAATACATAGGCCATCGCCAAAAGCGTTCCGATCATCAGAACTGTATCAGCTATATCGTCAAACCATCCAAATTTCCGATAGACAGAATTTTCGGCACCGCCAGTCATATCGTCGAAAAAGTCGGTCAGGGCCGCGATGGCAAAAAGGACAGACACTAGAATGGCGATATTCTGACTTGGCCAACCTTTGGCAATAATCAGGTACATAACGACAGGCGTTAGCAAGGCCCTTATTAGTGTCAGTCCATCGGCAAATGCGCCGCCAACCCTTCTTACACCCGCATCGGAATCATTCATTGAAGAACTCATATATTGTTTCAGCCATTTTTCGGCTGACCCCCTCGACTTGTTCTAATTCTTTCTGGGTCGCGCTTTTGATGGCTTTTGCTGATCCGAAATGGGCTAGCAAAGCCTTCTTACGACCCGGTCCTACCCCCGGAATAGCATCAAGTGGATTTGTTTTCATCTGTTTTTTACGCCTCGCCCTGTGGGTGCCGATAGCGAAGCGGTGCGCCTCATCACGCAGACGCTGTAAGTAGTATAGAACCGGCGTTCGGGGCGGGAGCATAAATTCCGGCTTTCCTGGCATATGAAAAACCTCGCGCCCGGCATTTCGGTCAGGACCTTTGGCGATGGCCAAAAGCGGAACGCGTTCTAGGGCACCGATTTCCGCTAAAGTATTGGATACAGCCGATAATTGGCCTTTTCCGCCGTCAATCACCACAAGATCGGGCCAAATCAAGGTCTCGTCTTTGAGTAATCGCGTGAAGCGCCGCCTCATGACCTCGCGCATCATGGCATAGTCATCACCCGGTTCCGTCTCTGCATCCTTTATATTAAATGTCCGGTATTCCTTTTTCTCCAACCCTTCTGGGCCGGCTACAATAAAAGCCCCGACGGCATTTGTGCCTTGAATATGACTGTTATCATAAACCTCGATTCGCTCTGGCGGCCCGTCAAGCTCAAAGCTTTCGGCCATCTGCTTTAGCAACCGTGTTTGAGATGCGGTTTCAGCCAATTTCCGCGCGAGTGATTCTTCGGCGTTTTTATAAGCCATTTTGACGAGCGAGACTTTTTCACCGCGTCTTGGATAGGTAATAGAAATCTTGCGCCCGGAGCGTTCGGATAAAGCCGTTTCCAGTAAGGCATGATTAGGCAGGATTTGATTGACCACAATTTCTTTTGGGATGGGTTTATTGAGATAAAATTGGGCCAGAAATGTATCGAGAATTTGCTCCGGATGGTCGTCTTTTGTGTGGCGGGGGAAATAGGCATTATTGCCCCAGTTTTGCCCGCCCCGAAAAAAGAACACTTGAACACAGCTTTGGCCGCCGCCTGAATATATGGAAATAACATCCCCATTGGAAAACGTCCGGCTGCTGGCACTGCCAGATCCGCCCGAAATATGGGCTAGGGCTTGTAGACGATCCCTGTACTCCGCTGCCTTTTCATAGTTTTGGTCAATAGAGGCCGTCTGCATCTGTTCCTTCAGGCGGGTGCGCAGATTATCGGATTTTCCTTTGAGGAAATCTTCGGCGTCCTGGATGAGCTCGCCGTAATCTTCCATTTTTATTTCGCCGGTACAGGGGGCAGCGCATCTCTTGATCTGATGAAGCATACACGGCCGGGTGCGCGACGCGTAGATACTGTCCGAGCAATTGCGCAATCTAAAGACTCGTTGCAATGTATCCAGGGTTTGATTGACGGCCCGCGCCGAAGCGAATGGCCCGTAATAATCGCCTTTTATTTTTTTAGACCCGCGATGCTTTTTAATCTGCGGTGCCGGGTGATCTTTGCGAACAAGGATGTAGGGGAAGCTTTTGTCATCTCGTAACAGGATATTGTAGCGCGGTTTGAGCTTTTTGATCAGGCTGGCTTCAAGCAGCAAGGCCTCGGTCTCACTGCCCGTGACTACAAACTCCATGGAGAGGGTCGCCCGGATCATGCGCTGGATGCGAATGGAATGGCGATCATATTTTGTATATGCCGAAACCCGTTTCTTCAGGTCTTTGGCTTTGCCGACATAGAGCAGGTTTTCCGCCTCATCCATCATTCGGTATACGCCCGGTTTGGACGGCAGACGCTTGACGTAGTCGGCGATCAGGTCGGCCCCAAAGAGTTTTGGTTCGGCTTGGCTCATAGTTTATGGATAAGCGGATAAAACAGAGAGACAAGCCTGTTTCACAAAAAAACGCGGACACAAGGCCCGCGTAAACGCATTAATATTTGGGCCCTGTTAAGGCGCTTGCGTCCGGCCTTTGACCCGAACTGGGCATTGTAGCTTGTCGGCCGTTTCAATGACTTTCCGATCAAACTTTTGCTCAGGATCGAACAGGGTCGATGACACATCTTTGACAGACCGGTTGATGAGAACGCTGGCTGCGCTCCGGGTCGCGATTGAGCCTAATGGACCGACCCCGGCGAGAATAGTTCCGATCGACACGCCGGTCGATGCCATTTTGGCATTCGTACGTTTGGCTTTAGCTGATTTGTTTGCGGCCATGATGACATTTTCATAGAACTCAGTGCAGACCGGATCATTTGAGACCCGCATTTGTGACTGTTCAGATATTTGATCTTTTTTTATACCTTCGGTCAAAGCAGAGGTACTGGGAACGGTTGAACAAGCGGAGATCAGTAAAAGAGCGGGTACGGCCCCGATTAAGAGATGGGAAAAGTGGCGCATAATATTCCTCATTTTGAGAATGAAGGTGAAAATATGTCGTTTTGGCGTGAATAATAGCTGAATAGCGTCACTTAAACTGCGCTTTATCTGCGTCGTATGACTTCGACCCCCGCGGCATCGGCTTTCAATAAAGCCTGCGGTTTTGCAATACGCACCGCGCAGGCTTGCACCCGAGGGTCTGTGGCAAGCGCCCAATCAGCAATACGCCCAGCCAAAGTTTCAACCAGTTGAACATGGGCTTCGAGCGCAATCTCCTCAGCTTTCTCCGCAACAATGGCATAATCGAGTGTTTCATTGAGCCGGTCCTGCTGCGGCAATGCCATATCGCCCATGTCGAGTTCTACATCGATAATAACGGGTTGCGTTTCCTCATGTTCATGAGGGTGAACGCCGATCGAAGCTTGAACAAGTAGGCCACGTACAAATATACGGGTTTTTGGCAGTTCCTGTCCTTTGAACAGGCGAAACACAGATTTGCGGGTCAATTAAGCCTCCCACGCAGGAATGAGATGTTGACCTCCATCCACGGCGATCATTTGGCCCGTTACGGCATCCGCTGCTAATAGATAACGAACAGCCTGTAAGATAGTATCTGGAGGCGAGCCTTTGCCGAGCAGGGTAGATGCTTTCTCGGCGTCAAATTCAGCCTCGGTCTGGGCATGGTTTTGTAAAGTGGGCCCAGGGCCTATACCGTTGACGCGGATAGCCGGCGCCAGACTTTGCGCCAAAGTTTGTGTGGCAGAAAAAAGTGCAGATTTCGCAATGGAATACGTGAAGTATTCAGGTCCGGGCCGCAATACACGCTGATCAATCATATTGATCACGGCCCCTGATTTTCCATCCGGTAATTGCTCTGCAAAGTCCCGGGTTAGAGAAATTGGCGCATATAGATTTATATCCATATGATGGTCATAAGTCCCACGAGAAAAGCCCCGGGCCCGGTCATCCTCGAACGTTGAGGCATTATTGATGAGCGCGCTCAAGGGACGTTTGGCCAGGTGGCGGGCTTCTTCGATCAATTGATCCCGCTCGGACGGTATGGCTAAATTTGCGCCAAGCGCAAAGGCCTTGCCGCCATTGGCGTTAATATCAGAAACAAGAGAATTGGCGCGATCCGCAGAGCGATTAAAGTGAACGATAACAGTCCATCCATCCTGTGCCAGGCCCGTCGATAAATGTCGCCCGATCCGGGCTGCGGCCCCGGTTATGAGGATTGTACCCGTCATGTGGATTTACGGACGCGGGCCCGCTCTCCGCAAGATGGGCGGCCGACTTCAACGGTGGTCAGTCCGGGTAAACGGCCTTCCAGGCGTGTAAAGATCCATTGGGCAATTTGTTCCAACGCCGGCTGTTCTAGGCCGGGAACTTCATTTAAAACCGCATGATCCAGGGGTTTTATGACCTCACTTACAATCTGTTCGATTTTCCAGAGATCCCGGATCCAGCCTTTTTCTTCCTGCGCACTGCCTTCAATGCGGATCATACCTTTGAAAGAATGTCCGTGAATTTTTTTGAAGAGATCATTGGCGTCCGCATGACCGAAATAGTGAGCGGCCTCAAACTGGAAATCTTTTTCAATTTCGAATGTCAGATCATTTTCGCTCATAACCCATTAGGCCATTCCGAATTTGGCTTGCGCCCCCAGATATAACAGGTAGGCGACCAAAAAGACCAGCCCGGTTCTTTTACCGATGCTGTTTCGGCTTAGAATATAGACGGTCAGGGCCAGCGTTGTGACGAGCATCACCCACATATCAAAGACGAAGAACTCTTTCTTGATCGACAAAGGACCGGCTAAGGCCGCGGCGCCGCCAACGGCAAAGAGGTTAAATACGTTGGACCCCAATACGTTGCCAATAGCCACTTCTGGGTGACCGCGATAGGCGGCGATCACGACGGTCGCGATTTCCGGTAAAGATGTTCCAATAGCGACGATTGTTAGACCGATGAGCGCTTCAGGTACTTCTAGGGTCCGGGCGATGATTGTCGCGTTGTCGACAATTAATTTGCCGCCAAAGGCCAGACCGACAAGCCCTAGTAGTAAAAATAGGGTGGATTTCCATTGTTGATTAGGCAGGCCATCTTCGCCTTCATCAATTTCCGTCATTTCAGCCAGGATTGGATCATCAGCCCCCGTACGGGCCAGACGGAACATCCAGGCCAGATAAACCAAAATGCCGCCAAACAATATGGCGCCTTGCCAGATTTGCATGGGGTTTTGCATGAATGCCAAAACCATGAAAATAACGGTGGCCAAAACGCAAACGAAAGCGTTGCGGGCGACACCGGACATATTTGTCGGAATGGCCATAATCAAAGCCGGCAATCCGAGAGCGAGGAGCACATTGGCAATATTTGAGCCGACGATATTGCCCGTTGCAAGTTCGCTGGCACCTTGCCAGACGGCCTGAACCGCGACCACAAGTTCGGGCGCAGATGTGCCAAAGGCGACAATGGTCAACCCGACGATCAGCGCAGGTATACCCCAATGCCGGGCCAGAGACGCCGCGCCGCGCACCATTAAGTCCCCGCCAATGACGAGCACGATGATGCCAACAACTAGTAGAAAACCCGCTGGAACAAGCATAAATTATAGCTTAGTCGAAGCGCTTAAACTCAAGGATGTTCAGTCCGCCGAAAAGCAGAGCGATTAGAATGAACCCAAAAAGAGCTGGATTAATTCCGATTCCAAATACACTAAATCCACTGGCAAAAATCAGGTCCATCAGACACTCCAATTCTAAGATTGCGACCCCTATAGACCTCTTTGAAGTAAAGGCCAAGGGTTGTTATAAACGCGCGACATTTTAGACCCGCGGTGTAAAGGAAAACTAAATGGCTGCAATTACCGGGCCTGATCATACGGAAATTCGGTATTTTTGGCTGGTTTATTGACCCTGAGGGGATAAAGATAGAATATGGTAAGAAACCTGATTTGAAGGGAGACAAAATGTTTGGATCGGTTGCTTTTGGTAAAATGGCAGGGCGCAAACTGGGCGAAATACTCGGTATGGGCGGCAAGGAAAAAATCGAGAAAGAGGTCGAGGATCAAGGCTTGTCGACTGACGGCATGGATATTGATGTTGATGACGCTGGCAAGGTGACTGTCTCAGGCGAAGCCGTGTCGCAAGCGGAAAAGGAAAAACTGATTCTCGCTGTCGGCAATATATTTGGCATCAAAGAAGTCGAAGACAAAGCGAAGGCAAAAGACGGCGGTGCCGAGTCGCAATTCCATACGGTTGTATCCGGCGATACGCTGTGGAAGATCGCCAAGACATATTACGGCAAAGGCTCGCGCTATCCCGAGATATTCGAGGCCAATCGACCAATGCTAAGTCACCCGGATAAGATCTATGTTGGTCAGGTTCTGCGTATTCCGGCCGACAGCTCTGAAATGGCCTGATGCGAACCCGCTGGGAATATAAAATTGTTCAGCCGTCCCATCTCAATATTGCGACGGGGGATAAAATAAGATCCCATAGCGAACAGTTGTTAAACGAACTCGGTCTGGAGGGTTGGGAATGTTATCATGCGAAGACGGATACTATGCCCACTGTGTTTTACCTCAAGCGACCTAAAGATAGGTAGAATAGATCCATATCTTTGTAGCGCCCGATTGTTTCGGGCGTTTTATTTTGCGCTCATGGGTGTCTTTTTTCTAGCGCAGTCGGCGTGCGCCCAAGACAGCTCCAAACGTGCTAACCGGGCAATCGCAACACAAACACCCGCAATTGAACAAGCCCTAGCAAATACGGAAGTTCAGCTTGGCAGCCCGGTTTTCATTCGAATCGTGAAAACTGTTGATGGCAGTCTTGAGGACGGATTTCTCGAATTGTTTATGCAAAATCAGGACGGGGTCTTCCAGCTCTATAAATCCTGGCCGATTTGCACTTATTCAGGCGATTTGGGCCCTAAATTAAAAGAGGGAGATGGTCAGTCACCTGAAGGATTTTATTTCGTCAATCCGGGTCGTATGAACCCTAACTCCTCTTACCATCTGAGTTTCAATCTGGGATTTCCCAATGCGTATGATCAGGCCCATGGCCGAACGGGAAGTTTTCTAATGGTGCATGGAGATTGTGTGTCGATCGGCTGCTACGCGATGACTGATCCGGTGATAGAAGAGATATACACTTTAATGACAAAAGCCTTTGAGAACGGACAGCCATTTGTAAGGGTTCATGTCTTTCCATTTCCAATGACCGAAGCCAATATGGCGAATTACAAGGATAATATTAATATCGCGTTTTGGAAAAATCTGAAAACGGGATGGGACTGGTTCGAGGAAACGGGACGTCCACCCAACGTCAATATTAGCGGTAAAAATTACGCTTTTAGCGCGGCAGACTAGCCGGAACATTCTCCCGATAAATTGTCAATCCAGGCTTCGATCAATGCGACGCCTTCTGTGTGTGACAATGACCGGCCCAATTCCGGCATCATTTCGGCAGGATTGGTTGAAGCCATCCGATAGGTGAAAATCGAGTCCTCTGGTTTCCCGGGGACGATGCCGTGTTTACGATTGCCTGTGCCAGTGCCTGCTGCGATCGGTGTTTTGCAAATGCCCAGATATGGCCCAATGGGCGTTTCCGGCTCCAAATGTAATCCAGATGTATCGGCCGGACCGACCTTGTTATGACAGTGTGAGCAATTAATATCCAGATAGGCCCGGGCCCGCGCGTCGAGATCGGTACCGGCATCATCCCAAACAGCATTGACCGGATAAGTTTCAGGCAATTTATCCAGCCGCATGTTTTCAGCGGATGTCAGGTGACGGAGTCGCGGGCCTATTGGGACGATCTTTTTGGTTGTATGATTGGTCGCGTGACAGCCCGCGCATTGGTTCACATTTGGGATCACATAAGCGAACCGGCCTTCGCCGTTCAGGGTAAACTTTTGAATATCGCCAGTGCGCGCCAGGCGGGCTTCGGTTTGGTC
Source organism: uncultured Caulobacterales bacterium (assembly GCA_937924355.1). Classification (GTDB taxonomy): domain Bacteria; phylum Pseudomonadota; class Alphaproteobacteria; order Caulobacterales; family Maricaulaceae; genus JACOMS01. The sequence continues at coordinate 11,618 of CALDSY010000173.1, read as the reverse complement.
TTCATTCCATACATAGGGCAGGGCATCCCAGCCGGTTTCCCGGCGAACCAATAGCCGCGTTTCGACCAGATTTATGTTTGCAATATCGAGCGTTCCGTTGTCTAGGCCCGGCTTGACCGAGGTCTTCACGACTTCTGTATCACTTTTGCCTTTGGGGTAATAAAAAGACTTGGTGATAATCGTTCCGACAGGAAAAATAATCCGGTCATTATCTGTATCGAGCGTAGACGTCGAACCCGCTGGCATATGCACAGTGCGCAGCTTTAACGCATAATCGCTAAACAAAGGCGAGCGGAGCTCATAGACAAAACTGTCGTCGGCTAGCTGTAGACTATGTCCATTGCTGGCTAGAATGCCCCAATCGGACAGGCTCTTTGGGTTGCTCTTATGATGAAAAACCGGGGTCGGCGCGGATAAATTTACTGCCGTAGTTGAGGATTGCGTTTCCGTTTTAGGAGATGAGCAAGCCCCGATAACGCTGGCCAGAAAGGCCAAGCCGATATGTCTAAAATCAAATTGCACTTAGTTGGAAAATTCCGCCTGCGTGAGCTTTGGCAGTTCACAGCTGTGAAGGCTCATATCGGATAGCTCCGGGTTCTTGAATTCATTTGGACCATCCGCGTTGAGCATTTTAGCATCGCCATTTTGCACACAGATACGATGCGCGGCTTGCGGCTTGCCCTCCACATATTTCTTGGCATCCACAAACCCATCCCACAAAATATCTGGAAACGAACCCGTTGGTCCAAACATAATCGTTTTTAAGGCTTTCATATCCATTCCATCCGGGGAATTTCCGCCGCCCACAAGCTCATTGTCATAAATATAAATGCTTTCTGGATAAGGATCAAAGTTATCGGCCTTGTTCATGTCATTATATCCCGTTGAATAGACGCTGGAAATAATGATGTTCGCCGTTTTGTTGTCTCGGATAGAATTGCCGAAGACTTCAACTTTGTCATTGGAATTAATCACAATCCCCGAACCTGCCGGGACGCTGGCTACCGGTGTACCTTCATGGCCGAAATTCTTGGTGTTGTTCTTGAAAACTTGATTGTTATAGACTCGGGTACTGTGGCCTTCTTGCGGCAGGTTGGGCATATTGAAGACCAGAATGCCGCCCGTATTATTAGTAGCGACATTGTCATAGACGTCCGCATAAACTGAGTTTTCGACCTCGATACCAGCGACATTAAACTCGGCGCGATTATTGCGCACAATGATGTTTTCCGATTGACCGACATAAATACCGGCATCAGACGCGCCGATGGCGATGGAGTCTTCGATCAGGACATTTTCACATTGAACCGGATAGATCCCGTAGGCACCATTGGAAGTCTTGTGGCCGCCTGTCCATTCCGTGCGCAAACCGCGTATGGTTATGTTCTTGCCTTCATTGACTTTCAGCGCGTCGCCTTTGGTGTCTTCTATGCCCAGGTTTTCAATGGTGAAATCATTGGCATTCACAAGCAGCCCTTCGGCGCCGGCGATTTGACCTTTGAATGACAGGATTGTTTTGTCGTGGCCTGCCCCTCGCAAGGTGACGTTATCAATGTTGAGGGATAAGGACCGATCGAAATTGTAAACCCCCGCGGGGATTTCAATGACATCTCCAGGTTTGGCATCCAGGAGCTTTTCTTGAAAACTGGCCGCATAGGCGGACATATCCGCCGTTGGTTCTGCGCGAACCTCTTTTTCTGTCTTTGAGCAAGCCGATGTCATTAAAGTTAGCGCCAAGGCTGAACTGAATAATAAATGGCGCATAATTCTCCCCTATGCAATTTCTGGCATAGTTAGCCTAAAACAGGCAGCAACTCAAACACTTGGATTTGAATGAGGGGTGTTCATAAACGAGACAGACGCGGGGCCATCATCGAGAGAGGGAAATGAGGCCTTCCGCGTCTGCTGCGTGTTCTGCGGGCCGGGAGTTTAAATCGGCCTCCCTGGGGGGTAGGGACGTCACAGAGGGGACGCACGCAAGGTCTGTGTAGGGGAAAGTGGTTGAAAGTTCTCTGAATATGATTGTCAGAAATTGTTCATTTTCGTGACAAATTGGTCATGAAAACGCTACTTTAGAGGCTCCATAATCGGTTCGATATCCTCGGGCCGGATCCCGTCCAATTCCACGGGATCGGCTTTTTCATTCCAGCGATGGATAGACCGGATGGCACATCTTTCGGCCGAAAATGGTGTTGTCTGGGTTCCAAACGCGCTGTCATAGACCAGTATTCTATCCAGATCGCTCAGGCAGCTCAAACCGCTGGGAAGCCCGATAGCTTGTGCGTGTCGAAGGTTTTGGCAACCGCTAGTGGTCTCTACGATGAATTCTTTTCGCAGTCCGCTTTCGACAATGACCAGATCTTTAGAATATGTCCGGAAGCCGTCAATCTGGCCGGCAAAACAAATTCGGCCGACTTCTTCACCCAATCTGGGATCCTTTTTCAGGACCGCAATGCCTGTGGCAGGTTGATCTGAAGGATCTGTAGGCGTCGACGCGCAGCTTAGGCAGGCCAGCGCGATAGCGACCGCTCCGAGGCGTGCAATCAAGGCTGATACCCCGCAGGCTCTAGCTCGATTTTGTATTTGTTATCGGCGCCCATGAATGGCTGCCCTTGGAAATCTTCATACATCACCCGCCCAGCCCAATCCTTGAGCTCCGTTCGAATAACAATCTGTTTGGATGTATTGGTCTCAGCTTGGGGATATTCCATCTTGAATTTGAACGGGGATTTTTCCTTGTCCAGATCAACAAATGTCTGTGTGATCACCCGTTCCGTGTATCCGGAACCACCCGCAAGACGGGTGTTATCAACCTCAACCAATTCAACCGTCATAGACGCGCCGCGCATAAGTTGCGGGGCATCTTTGGGGAGGTAGACTTTGCCTTCAAGCTCGGCCATTTTTCCCGCCGTTTGGGGGCTTTGCGTCGTGCCTTGATTACCAACAGCAACCATCTCCAAATTGACGGATCCGCGGCCTTTGAAAAACTCTTCCTGTCGGGAAATAAAAACCTCTTTGCCGGACGGATCCAGAATAGCTCCGTTAACGACGGCAAAATCAAGGTCGCGCGTAACAGGTTCGGGTACAAAAATAGCCAGTCCCAGTTGATTGGGCATGCCCGTCAGCAAAATCCGCGTTTGTCCGATGAGTTCTGGCTGCGTCATACCGGGTTCCACCGGTTTATAGGCATTGAGAACCAGGCTGTGGCCAATGAATGACCTCAAGCTATTCATATCTACGTCCACCGGTATCATTTCGATAGCGCTTTGATGTGGGCCAGGATGCCGCCGAGTGTCGACGATAATATCTTCAATTAGGTCTTCAATGGCCCCAAATTGGGCCTGAGCCGGCACCGCCATCAGTAAAGACGCAACTGAAATCAACAAGAATTTACGCATATGACCTCCGTCAATATAGACTCATGGTATAACATAGGAGTCCAACCGAGCGTGAATGCTAAATTCAGCTTATATTCACCTGCCAATGGGTTTGCGCGCGTCTAGGGAGTGTGAATGCCGGATCTACCTTTAATGTGGTTAAGCGTTGACTCTTAAGACCCTAATCAATAGCTAGCCGCCGTAGAATGGCTATTTCAATTTCGACAGTCACGCCTGTTTATAATGGGGCGAAATATCTGCCAGATCTGGTTGCAGAACTGGGCAAGCTGCGGGCGACTTTGGAAAAAGAAAACAGCCCGCTTAAGCTCGGAGAAAGCGTCTTCGTGATTGACGAGGCAATAGACGATTCAGAAGCCGTGATAAGGTCACTCGCTAAAAAGCATGATTGGGTGCAGGTGATCACCCTGTCGAGCAATTTTGGTCAGCATCCAGCGACGATCGCCGGCATGCTGTATACATCGGGTGACTGGGTTGTCACGCTCGATGAAGATTTGCAGCATCACCCCAAATATATTCCGTCTTTACTTGCGTCGGCGGTCGAAGGTAGCGCTGATATTTGTTATGCGAAGTCTCCTAAAAACACGCATAATTCATTCATGCGCGACGGCATGGCCCGGCTGTTCAAATCCATGATGAGTCGGATGTTAAACAATCCGCATACGCGGGACTTTAATAGCTTTCGTGCCGTTCGCGGTGAAATTGCCAGGGGGGCCGCCTCCATTTGTCGTCACGACACTTACCTGGATATTGCTTTGAGTTGGTTTACAAAACGCATCCAGACACAGGATGTCATTCTCTATGATGATCGTAACCAGAATAACGGCCAGAGCGGTTATTCATTTTTTGGCCTGGTCAAACACGCCAAACGCATGGTGATGAGCTCCAAGATTAAGTTTTTAAGGCTGGCTATTCCTTTGGGAATTATCGCCTTTTTGACCAGCATGTTCATCGCCGGATATATGTTTATAACGGCGTTAATGGATTTGGAATTCGCCGCCCCGCGCGGCTGGACCACGATTATTCTTTTGGTGCTATTATTCGGCGGTATTACGCTGGCGATGCTGAGCATACTTCTCGAGAGTATTGGGGATTTGGTCTTGAGTACAAATGGGAAGCCTACATTTTTCGTCGTCGATCGATCCAAAGATGATGAATTGAAAGAAGCCTTGAGCAAGTTGAACTATGAAATTGCTCCGTCGTCATAACCATTATGTTCTGATCATAGGGCTCGGTGTCGTCGGTTGGGCGGCATTCGAAGCGCTTGAAAACCGGTTTCAAACCATTGCTGGCGACAAGCTTGATTGGTCATCTCTGGAGCATTGCAAAGTGTTGATGTCGGATTTTGTCTCTCAGCATATCCCCGATGATGTTGATCAAATTGATATTATCTGGAGTGCGGGGAAAACGGGTTTTAGTGCTTCTACTGATGAGGCGAACCGGGATTTGGAGTTTTTCAAATCTTTCGTTGATCATATGTCCAAAACCATCAAAAAACATGCCGCGTCGGCCAAACTTCGGTTTGTGTTGATCAGCTCGGCGGGGGGCCTTTTTGAGGGGCAGACCGGCATTACAAAAACGGCCGAGCCTTTGCCACAACGCCCTTATGGTCACCTAAAGCTTGCTCAGGAAAACCATGTGAAATCCCACAAGGATTTTGATCAATTCGCATTACTGCGACTAAGTTCCGTCTATTCGATTTCAAACCTAAGGTCTCGCATGGGGCTTATTTCGACCTTGGTTTTAAAGTCAATACGCCAAGAGTTTATGTCAATTTACGGCACTGAGATGACGCTAAGAGATTATGTTCTAGATGCGGATATTGGCCGATATATTGCCGACATGCTGGAAGACCCTCTGCCGGGAACAGTTTTTGTCATTGATGGCAAACCCTATTCAATTGCAGAGATAAAGAACATGCTCGAGACTGTAAGCAGCAGAAAGATTTATCTGAGCTATACTCTGACGAAATCAAACGCGGCGAACATGTCGTTTTGCCAAAATATAAGGGCGAAAGGGTTTTTGCCTTCAGATCTTTCAACCAATCTCCGTTTGCTTTATCGCAATCTACTATCCGGGGCGACGCTGTGAAAAAAGAATACTACAAAGATTATTACCATGCCGAGCGGAACCATTGGTTCTTTCTCGCCCGCAACAAGATCATCATGGACTATATTCGCCAGCTTTTGGCTGACCGTGATAGCGACGCGCCTTTGAGAATTCTGAATGTGGGGGTTGCAACAGGCTATACATCCGTCTTGCTCAAGGAATTTGGCGAAATTACCTCCATTGAATATGAAGAGAGCTGCTACGATTTTGTCAAAGAAAATGTAGAAGATATCGGTCTGCAGCTCGGTTCAATTTTGGAGCTTCCGTTTGACGATAATAGTTTCGATCTTGTTTGCGCTTTTGACGTTGTTGAGCATGTGAAAGAAGATCAGCTAGCCGTGTCTGAGCTCAAACGCGTTTGCAAAAATCAAGCTCATGTCGTCATCACTGTTCCGGCCTTTATGTCACTCTGGTCAAATCATGATGTGATTAATCATCATATTAAACGGTACCGGAATACCGAAATTCTAGATTTGTTTAACGACTCCTCTAACATTTTATATTCGGGATATTTTAATTTCTGGCTGTTTCCTCCGGTATGGTTTTTTCGTAAAATCAACAACCTCTTTAGCGTGACCGATAAAACTCATGCAGAGGACGAGGTTAGTTCCGATTTGACCGTCATGTCAAAACCCGGACTTGCCTCAAAAATGATCTACAGACTTTTTGCGTCCGAAAGCGGGCGTGTTCTAAGGGGTAAAACGTTTCCATTTGGCGTGTCCATTTTGACGAGTTGGCAAAAGGCCGCGTCATGAAGGGAACCAAGTTGGATTTTTACAAGGCGAATGTTTCGCAAAAGGCGGCCTTGTTTGCTAAAAAGCCGTCTTTTGTCAGGTTTTATATGGACCGCGCGCGGAAATACGGATCGCTGCGAAAGTTTCCAAATATAATAGTCAGCTATCCCAAGTCTGGCCGGACCTGGTTACAAAAACTGATCATTGAGGCCGTGCGGCTGGAAACGGGTCAGACGGAGGAATTTTCGGACATCACCGAGGCGTCCGCCGATGCCGATATTCCATTGATATTATCAACCCATGCTGGATCCTCTTGGGAAGAATGGGTCAGAGACTATAAAAGTGTTCAAAAAGATGACTGGCAAAAATATGATCACGCCAAAATCATTTTTCTAGTTCGGGATCCTCGTGATGTTCTGGTTAGTCAATATCATCATATTCGACACCGAACCGGTTACGAAAAATTTGACAAAAACTATTTGGTCAGAAACCCAAATGTTGGAATTTTAAAAATCATCCATTTTATGAACAAATGGCAGCGCTATTTCGAAACCTATCCAGAGCAGGTCTTTCGGATGTCATATGAGGACATGCGGAAGGATACAGAAGCTGAACTCATAAAAATGTTTGACTTCTGGGGTCTGAAAATTTCCGGTAGCCATATTCTTCAGGCTATCGAAAATTGCACTTTGGAACGCATGAAGAAGAAAGAACAAAGTCATGCGGACAGTCCCTGGATGGTTACCTCTGATAAGTCCAATAGTAACGCATTCCAGTCGCGAAAAGGGATGATCGGAGAGTATAAAGAGTTTTTCGATCAAGACGATATAGATTATATTAATACCCAGATTTCCGAACATTTGGACCCGTCATTCGGGTATCATTGAGCAAGTTGAGCTAGAAAAATGCAAATAGATTCCGGTATACGTTCCATACTCAAAGCCCCCATCGTCTATTCGACATGGCAGTCTGTTTTGGGCGCTAAGCGCAAACGCAATATCTTGCGCGATGATTATATTCGCCCCTTTGACGGCATGCGCATATTCGACATCGGATGTGGTCCGGCCGACATTCTAAATCATCTTGAAGATGTTAAATATCTGGGCGCTGATTTTTCCGAGGCTTATATCAGCGAAGCCAAGAACAAATATGGCGACAAGGGCGAATTTTTTGTGGGCTCAGCCGATGCCCTGCCGCCGCGGGACGAAAAGTTTGACCTCGTAATGGCCTTGGGACTTTTGCATCACCTCGAAGATGCGGAGTGTATCGCCCTCTTTGAAACTGCAAAACGCCAGCTAGTCAGCAAAGGCCGAGTAATTACGTTTGACGGGGTCTTTACGGAAAACCAATCTTCTGCCGCCCGTTTTTTTCTGAATAAGGACCGAGGCCAAAACGTCCGTTTTGCCGATGGATACACGAAGCTGGCGAAACAGGCTTTTGGCGATGAGAATGTAAAGTTCTACGTCCGAACCGACTTAATCAACATTCCATATGCGCACATAATTATGGAATGCACTGTCGCCTAATTCTTAGCGCCCTAAATGCGTCTCGCCGCGTTCTCGGGCCAGGTCAATTTGCTTTTGCCGCTCGGCAAATCCTGCGCGTTGACTGTCTTGCATTGAATCATAGCAACGCGGACAGGAAACACCCCGGACATATTGTGGATGTTTCTTTTCTGCTTCTGTAATAGGATAGCGGCAGGCATAACATTGGTCGTATTCACTTTCGGCTAATCCATGTCCAACAGCGACTCGTTGATCAAAAACGAAACAATCGCCGTTCCAGAGCGAGTTTTCTTCTTTGACATGTTCCAGATATTTTAGGATTCCGCCCTTGAGGTGATAGACGTCCTCAAAGCCTTGTTGCTTCATAAAAGAACTGGCCTTTTCACACCTGATCCCGCCAGTACAGAACATGGCCACTTTTTTCTTGGATCGCAGCTCGGCTTCATGCTCGGCAACCCATTGCGGGAATTCTCGAAAAGTTTCTGTGTTTGGATTCACAGCGCCCTCAAAACTCCCGATTTCAACTTCATAATCATTGCGCGTATCAATCAGAATAACGTCCGGGTCAGATATAAGCTCGTTCCAATGGGCCGGGTCCACATAAGTCCCCACAATGTCATTGGGGTCGACCCCGTCCACGCCCATGGTAACGATTTCTTTTTTAAGACGCACTTTCATGCGGTAAAACGGCATGTCGCTGGCCCGGCTTTCTTTGTGCTCCAGCGCGGTCAGGCGGGGATCGGCCTTTAGAAACTCTAATAATTCTGCAATGGCCGCATCGGTTCCGGCAATGGTCCCGTTAATGCCCTCATAGGCTAGGAGTAATGTGCCCTTGATTTCGAGCATTTGGCACATACCAAGGAGCGGCTCTTTTAGAGCTTCGTAATCCCCCAGACGGGTAAAATGATAGAGTGCCGCCACGCAGTAAGTCATGGCGGAGCCTTTATGCTTGCGAACCCGTCAGGTCAATTAATTTGACGGAACCTTATCTTGCAGGTCACTAATATGACCTGCGATCATGTCTTTGAATTGCGGTAGGCCTTCGATGAAACTCTGCATTGGTTTGGGAAGTTCCAATCCGTTCATATAGGCATTAAATCCATCGGTCAGAATTTTAGTATCTCCGCACGTCCGGGCCAGAGTTTTCAAGTCTCTGATACCGCTGCCCCGTCGCAATTCTTTGTCCAGCGCACTGACATTTCGCGCGAGGGAGAAAAGCTTGAACATATTCGGCGTTTTACCTTCCATATAGGCCGTTCCGACCTTGCGAAGGGAGTTAACCGCCGAGTTGGTGTCTTTATAGATCGCACCGACAGCTTTCTTGGAGCGCTTTTCGACCCAGTTCGTCGTACAGACCTTTTCTGGATCAGGCGTGGAACTGCAGGCGGCGACGGACATGGCTAACATGGTTGCCAGAATAATCTTTTTCATGGACAGACTCCTTTGAAGCAAATTAGCTTCTCCTGCGCGTCGCACAAGTCTTTGGCGCAGACAGAATTATTGCTTTTTACATCTTGGGCGGATGTTATAAAACGCAGGTTACACAGGACATGAACAATGAAACGATACATGGATATTTTTCTGGGGCTGGTTTTGCTGGGATCATTTTTTACGCCTTGGAGTAAGTTTTTTGGTCTCAAAGGCTCGGGTCTGGAACTTGCAACCAGTCCCCAAATTCAGGGGGGCGCGCTTTTTGTCATCCCGGCTGTTAGCGCGTTGTTTCTGATCTCCAGGCTCATGTCGAAAGGCCACTTACGCGGTTTGCAAATGTTGACCGGGCTATTGCCGCTCATTGGCTTTATTGGCGGACTTGTTTTTATCGGCCAGAAAACCAACTCCAGCCCCTTTGACGCTTTTTCCAATGTCAAAGCCTTCCTCGATTGGGGCGTTTATCTGGCTTTGAGTAGTGGTCTGGCTCTTTTTATCAGCGCCATGTTCAAACCTCGCGGGTCTCGTTCCGTTTAAATCCGGCTTGGTAACTCTCGAGGAGGGCGTCAAACGCTGCGGGCCCGTCCTGGCGGGTATTGCCTTTCAAGCCATAGGTTATCACGGGTTCGAACCAATCATTTGAGATGCCCTGATCGAGAAAGTCTTCGGCGCTGAGGCATTTTCGGCCCGCCTTGGTCGATAGTGTAAAATCGATTCCGCCAATGCCTTGAAAGGCCCTGAAAATTACTTCTGTGCAGACCAGCCGATCGGCCGTGCCGAAGTCAAAAATAAAATCGTAAAGCTTTCCTGCATGACTCATTCCCCGTTCAATGGCGAGTTTCACGGCCTTCTCCGGTAATTGCGGCCGCAGGACGACAAAGGCATCCAGATATAAAGTCTCTTCGATCTTACGAAACAAGACGCCGTCTTTTTTGGATTCTAGTATGGTGATATCCGCCTCATGGCTGCTCCGGATTCCGTCATGAGCCTCACCAATCCCCAGATCAGATCGCTGCTGTTGTGTGCCGATGAAAAAAGCGCCGTGCGGCCAGAACCCAGGCAGGAAAAGATTGCTCATGGCATCGTCATGACGGGTAATAAAAACGTCCCCAGGCTTGAGGTCAGCTAGCAGCGCATGGATGACGGACTGGCTCACCCGTTTGGGCGCTTTATGGGCTTTGACAAAAGGGATCTTTAAATCCGCGATATCTTCTCCGGTGCCTTGAAACAGAGCAAAGACCATGTTCCTTTGGGCGGACTTCCGCCGTCGCCGCAAAGAGAACCGAACAAATCGACCATAGCGACGTAAATGATCGCCCCGGGAGGTTTCAGGCAGATTGAGCCGCTCGAGGATTTTGGCATTCCGCTCAAACCCATGATCCTTCAGAGACCTCAATACAGTCTCACGATTTACGTCAAAAAATTCGACAGCCCGATAAAAGGGATACATTTTAAAAGCGGAGGTGAGTTGCCTGTATATGCGCGTAAAGCTTTTGCGCGCCAGGCCATACCGAGGTTCGGCTTCGTCGAGTTTTCGCCAAACCATGTCTTTTTGATGCGCCAGAGCAATAAGGAACTCACCGGTACGAACGATGATCTCAGCACCAGAGAAAGCGATACCAAAAGCCTGCAGCTGAGCTTGCGAAAGACCTCCGCCCTTTTTGTAGGCGCGGTATATAGGTTTCAGGTTTTGAATTTCTGCCCATATGGCCGATCGAATGCCCAGATAACGAGTATATATTTCTCGCAGCTTTTCATCCTCAACGGGATCGTAATAGCCCCGCGCGCTCGCTTTTAACGCGTCTTGTGACAAGGCTTTGATGTCGTCTTCGGAGGGCAGGGCAGCATAGGAACCCTGAATGGTCTGGGCTGCAGATTTCAATAAGTGAGAAATATGTGATTCCGTTGCCATAGCTATGAATAACACGCTAATCCGAATTTTGTCTTGACGGAAGGCGTAAACTTAGCCAAATGCGCTCCACCAATCACATCGTGCGGGTGTGGCGGAATTGGTAGACGCGCTGGATTTAGGTTCCAGTGCCGCAAGGCGTGGAAGTTCGAGTCTTCTCACCCGCACCACTTGATGGTTTCACGAAGTTTCGTGATGTTTATTTCGGGTTCGAAAACGTTCAAGTGGGAATAATCGCCGAACAATGGACTATGAAGCAAATACAGTCCAATAAACATTTCCATAAAGTTGTAGCAATGCCAAAAAAGACAATCGGAGAGGTTAACATTTATGCAAAGAATGGGATTATTAACTTAAAGCCCAACCAAGTTATTTCGACAGAAAAAAATGGAAGACTTTTTTTGGGGGAATTCCTTTTGTCGAAGCATTTGTGGATGATTAATAAAAATAGCCAAATTAAGAAAGAATATTATGGAGTTCCGTTTTCGACAACCTTTCGAACCGAAAAACAACATGGATATGATCCGTGGACATGTTG
>CALDSY010000172.1 GCA_937924355.1 uncultured Caulobacterales bacterium | reverse complement strand
CCCAATGATGTGGATTTGAGCTGGAACGGGATCGAAGGGAAAGAGGTCGATATTTACATGAACGGATATCTGACTGACTTCACCAAAAATGACGGTCAGTGGAAGGATAGTCACTTTGCCGGTTCCAAAGGCACCCATCGCTACAAAGTCTGCGAATATGGTAACCAAAACAAATGTTCCAATGAGTTGAAAATCGATTTGGAATAGTTGAGGCAAAGGATGACGAAGACAAAGGAGGGTTAAGCCCTCCTTTTTTATTGAGTGGTCTCAACTTGCAGCGAAAAATGCGTGACGGATATTCCTGCCTCTAGCTAAACAAATCCGCCTGATCGCCGGGACCCGTTGGAACGCGAAACTGCGTACAGTCCAGTGGCAAATGACGCGAACGCCCACTGCCTAGTCCGTACCGGTACCGGGCCAGTTGATGACGCTTCTTGATCAGCTGCGCGAACACGCCTTTGTGGGTCCCGCCCCGTGACCAGTTTGGATCGTAAATCTTCCCGCCATTCATGTCCCGGATGTGCCGCATAATCCGCGCGGCCCGGTTCGGGGCGAAAGCTTCCAGCCATTCCTGAAACAGGGGCGAGACCTCAAGCGGCAGCCAGATGATCGTGAACGCCGAAAAGCTGGCCCCTGCATCGGAAGCTCGCTGCATGATGGTTTCCATCTCGCTGTCATTTAAACCCGGGATCATGGGACCCAGCATGACACCTGTCGGGATACCGGATTCGGCCAATTGGGTGATCGCCTCAAAGCGTTTGTCTGGGGTCGGGGCGCGCGGTTCCATGGCCCTGGACAAATAGCGGTCCTGTGTGGTGATAGAAATCATGGCCCGGGCCAGATTGTTTTGGGCCATAGGCGCCAGTATATCTATATCTCGCGTGATCAAATCGGATTTCGTTAGCACGGCCACCGGGTGTCGAAAATCCTGCAATACCTCCAAAATACCCCGCATGATCCGATGGGTTGATAGGCGTCTGTATTCGTCCCGATATGCAGGGTCTGCACTTTGTAGCGCGGCGAGGAAAGTTCCCTGGCCAGGAGTTTGGGCGCGTCTGATTTCACAAATAATTGCGTCTCAAAATCAAGGCCCGGCGAATAACCCAGATAGGCATGGCTGGGCCGAGCGAAACAGTAAATACAGCCATGCTCGCAGCCCCGATACATATTGATGGAGCGGTCCATTTCCACATGAGGGCTGTTGATGTAATTGATGATCTTGCGGGTCGTATCTTCGCGTATTGTCGTTGAAGTGCCGGATTTGAAATCCTCATCTAGGCTGTTCCACCCATCATCACGACGCTCACGACGCAGACTTTCATAACGGCCCGTCACATTGCTGCGGGCTCCCCGGCCTTTTTCAGCTCGCGGTTTTTGGGGCACAAAGGGGAGTGTGTGAGCCTCTTTCATAGAGGAAAAATATCCTAATATAGGAATAAATTCAACAAAAAAATTGTAAAATACAGTCGCTGAAACCTTGAAAAAAACGAAATCGACCCCATATATACAATGAGAGCCGATGTGGGGTCTTACGTACAATTTTAGAATTATCCAGCGCGTGACTGAGTCGCGTGTGCGTAGTCTCCTCTCGTCCTCTCACTCACATAAACCAAGTCAGTAAGGAGAGAGACATGACTTATCGTTTTCCAGGTGAAGGCGACGGAACTGACAACTAAGTCACCCGTATAATTCACGGCTCCGGGCTATTTAGCCCGGAGTTTTTTTATGCGGTCAAGGTTATCTTTCCTGAATTGTTCATCTACTTCAGTTAATTCATTGAAAAAATTTACCACAAACAAATCCGTTTTCGAGCCAGGATAGTTTTCAACACAATCTTCAGCCTTGACCAGTTTTTGGTATAAATACTCTCGACGCCAACGTACATTTTTCGGTTCATAGAGATGGAGTTGCTTACCTTCATTGTAAATCGGAATAAATAATTCAGATCTGCACGGGGAGTGGCCTTTGTCACGGGTCAGCCGATGGAGGTTCTGATTTCTATAATGAAAGGCCTTATAATTCTGTTGGTTGTTTTTTAGGGCATTGTCATAGATTTTAACCTGTTTTTCTCTTAGCTTGATTGTCGCCGCAATGTTTCCCAATTTTCTTTCGGTGTTGGCTAATCCAGTCAATGCATTGGCAAATTCATAAGACACAAAGACATTGTCCCTGTCCCTATCATAGGCTTGTTCGAATAACTCGATAGCCTTCATGTAATTGTCTTTAGCTTCAGTTAATTGGTTCAGATCAAGATAAATAAGCGCCACGTTTTTGTGGCCCCACGCCGCCTCCATGATCCAACTTTTTTTGTCTGGATCTCGCCCATATAATTGATAGCCAAGTGATCTGTATCGCTCCCAGTAAGGCAAGGTTTTTTCAAACTTTGACTGTCTGTAGTAGATCTGACCTTCCCAAAACTCATTTTGAGCCCGGTAAAAAAGCGCGTTGTCGCTTTTGGGCGCGCGCTTTTCCAACACTTCAATGAGTTTTGATGCGTCGTCCAGAATACGATGTGACTTTTCCCACTTCCTTTCGGCATTAGACACTTCCGCCAAAGTCTGCAGCGCGGTGATTAGCTTGACCAGGCGATCATCCGGCAGGCGCTCCGGTTCAATGCCTTCATAGTACTCAACGATTTCTTCCCCGAGTCCGTCGAGGATATCGAGACGCTGTAGGCTATAGAGCTCGCTCTTTAGGTCAGAGACCATATACTCCACCAGCCGCTCTGCATCGTCACGGCTTTGTTCGGCCTGTTTCTGTGCGCTTTGAGCAGTAACCCACAACCCGCCCATGATGATGGCAAGTCCGGTGGCCAAGCCCGTCATAAGCTGTGTCCGCAAACGCCGTTTTCGCTCGCCCCGCTGGACCAGCGTATCGAGCCCCACCCCCAGAATTGAGGCCGCCAGCTGATGAACCCCAAAACGAAAATTATCCCGGCCTTGTTTGAGATTGGCTGCCAGCGGTTCATGTCCGTTTTCCAAAAGGGCAGGCGGGAAGCTGGTGGACGGCGAGCCTTCGACGATGGCGGATAAGATGGCCCGGTCCCCATGAAGTGATCGAAATAGTCGGATCTCTTCATTGACCCAGTGAGAATTTTTGGCCGCGGGCGAGCAAAGCACGATGAGAAAACTTGAGTCCTGCAGGGCCTGCCGAATTTTCTCCGACAAAGAGTGAGACGCTGTCAGTTCGGTGATATCCCGGAATATAGGTGAAAAACTCTCTCGGCCATTGACTAATATGCCGTCCGGCAAATGATAGCTCTCCAGCGCTTCATGCAGGCGCCGGGCCGCCTTCTCATCGTCATGAGCGTACGATATAAACGCCGAATATGTCGGTTGTTCCGAGATAACTCCCCCAAGTCGATAACGTATCTTCTGCGCAAGGCTTTTAGGGCTCCGCGCCAAAGAGGGGAAGAGGGAGTTTCATAAAATTATTCTGCTAGGCATTCTGGACAGGCATGAAAGATTTATGCCCGTTTTATCGACGGATCTGCTTTTTCTCTGATGTTAGCGCCTCAGCGTCAGAGCCTTTAACCCGCTCGCGCAGCATAGTGTTAATCTGCCCTAATACGTCCAGGTCCCGCTGTGCGGTTTTCAGACGGCTTTCCAGGACCTCCGTGCGGCCCCGGGATTCTGTCAGTTCATGATTGAGCGACATGACATCTGAAATATTCCGGCGGCCAATCGGGGCGTCAGACGCAATGTCCCTGGATTCTTGCAGAACATGGATCTTGGCCAGAAGCTCGTCCTGACGCAGGCGAAGGGCCCGGTTCTGCGCCATGGCGAAAGCATTCTCTGCCTGGGTTTCCTCTTCGCGGTTTCTCATCTGCATAAGTTTGTCGCGCGCCGCTTTTAAAGTGTCCCTGACCGTATCTTCGCGGGCCAGCAGTTTATCGCGGTGGGTTGTAACCTGCTCAAGATTCCGGTGAAGGGCGCTATTCTCATCCATAATCTCATCGAGGCGAGTTTGGGTTTCGGTCAATTTAGACTTAAGGCGCGTAGCGGCGGCTTGTAGCTGATCCTGGCTGTCTTTCTGCGTTTCGATTTTGTCTCTGAGCGTGTTGTTCGTGTCTTGCAGAGCTTGGTTGCTATCAAGGGCGTCGCGCAGGCGCGTACTGTTTTCCATATGACCTAGCTGGCCCAATGCCACGCGGTCCTCAAAATCCGCCAGTTTAAACTGGGCGGAACCCAGTTCGTCTCTGGCTTCGGCCAATTCGTTTTGCAGGTCCTTAATGCGCTGGCGCTGGGCGTCCATCCTGCTGGCGCTGTCAATGCCGTCCCGCTGTAGCCGGCATAAACGTTGGATAGTTTCATCCGTATGCTTGCGCGACGTGCGAAGCGCATGAGAGGTCTCGCGCAGGTGATAATTTTTATCGGCCAATTCCGTGACCAGGCTTTCTACCTGCCGCCGAGAGCTGCCAAGGTCGGCCGCCACATTGTTGAGCTCTTCCTGCCGGGCATAAAGCTCTTGGTTTCGTTGATTGAGCGACTGACGGGATCTATCAAATCCGGCTCGCAGAACCGAGAGCTCTGCCTGATCAATTTTCGCCGTCTCCACATTGCCGGCCAGCGCCTTCATTTCCGCATTGATCGTATCCAGTTGATCGCGGGTGTGGCGCAGGTCCTGATCACGTTGATCCAGGGCCTGTTGCGTTTCATCCCGCTCGGCTTCCAGGGTTTCAATCCGGGTCCTGATCTCGGACACATCGTTACTGTATTTGTGTTCCAAGTCCTGACGCAATCGGTCTTTGGCCGCCTCAACATCGGAGTCGTTATACCGAGCGATATCAGCAGCTTCCAGAACAAGCGGGTCGTCATCCTGATCGATCCGCATATCTGCGTTCAAAATCAGAATATCGTCATGGACGGATTTTCCCAAAAGCGCCGTATAGTCGCGCTTGACCTCATTCTTGTCACCAAACAGGCTCATACCATTCCCCTGATTTTGTTTTTTAAAAACCAATAAAGGAAAAGCCTCACTATTTGCCTAACAACACGTAAAGTCACTGTTAAGGATCAAAGGGTCTGTGTATCGGCGGACTGATCGTCGTCTATCGACGGCGCGAGGCATTGATGGTCTAGGGAATAATGGTGCGGCCGAGATGCGTCAAGATGAAAAAATAAAAGCAATTTTTTCAATCACTTAAAATCTCTCAAAACCCGAAAAAGTTACACAGTTTGTGTGCAAAAAGTTACACGAGTTTTAATGTTTCCGAGCGCCGCAAGGATAATGCATTGGAATAGGGATGTCAAAAACATCCCCATTGCAGACATTGGAGAGTGGCCTATTTTGGGCGGTTTTCGGACACTCATTGTAGCTTCTTCTTTTGTCAAAATTTTCGAAGTTATATATTTGAGAAAACCTCATTACCCTGAGAACTTTTACTGAATCGCTGCAAATTCAATTAAACATAAGCCTGTATGGGAGGTTGAAACGAGTTCAGAACACGCAGCCCTCTGCCTATTTTGCCTCCATGTGCCCCCTATTTAAAGACGAAGATTTTGTAGATTGATTGAGAACAAATCAACGTAAGTTGGATTAAATTCGTTACCATAAATTTAGTGACAAGAGGTGACCCTATAATCGTTCAGATCCTATTGAA
>CALDSY010000171.1 GCA_937924355.1 uncultured Caulobacterales bacterium | reverse complement strand
TCATTCGGGCGGGGCAGGGCTACCTGCCGGAATCAGTGCAGCCGCAGTTTAGAACGCCACCAGGCCATCCTGAAGGTTACATCGAAGCCTTTGCAAATATTTATCTTGAATTTGCCGAAGTCATAAAAACCAAAGGCGGTGTAAAAGCGGGTGCGACGGCTGCTCTACGAGGTATGGCGTTCGTTGAGGCCCTTGTGGATAGCAGTAATAATAATTCAGCGTGGACGGAGATCAAAACATGAATACCATGAAAGGCCCGGCGATATTTCTGGCTCAGTTTATGGGGGATGCGCCTTTTGACACCATGGAAAATGCCTGTCGATGGATGGCTGAGGCAGGTTATAAAGGTGTTCAGGTTCCGTCCGACAATCCCGAATGTATCGATCTGAAATTGGCTGCTGAAAGCAAGACCTATTGCGATGAATTTAAAGGCAAGTTGAAGGAGTATGGCGTAGAGGTCACCGAGCTATCGACACATATCCAGGGTCAATTGGTTGCAGTACATCCGGCTTATGACGTTGCCTTCGATAGCTTTGCGCCCGAACATCTACGCGGTAATCCGGCTGCCCGCCAGGAATGGGCGGTTGAGCAGGTGAAGTTCGCCGCAATGGCGTCTCGTAATTTGGGTATTGATCGCTCCGTGAGCTTTCCAGGCGCATTGGTCTGGCCCTATATGTATCCGTGGCCCCAGCGTCCCGCTGGTCTGGTTGAGGAGGGGTTCAAAGAATTGGCACGTTTATGGCGGCCAATTCTCGACGTCTATGAGGAAAATGGAGTTGATATCTGTTACGAAATTCACCCCGGCGAAGATTTGCATGACGGCGTAACGTTTGAGCGATTCCTGGCTGAGGTCGATGATCATCCGCGGTGTAATATTCTTTATGACCCCAGCCATTTTGTATTACAGGCGCTCGATTATCTCGCTTTCATCGATCACTATCATGAGCGTATTCGAATGTTCCACGTCAAGGACGCGGAGTTCCGCCCGAATGGCAAATCCGGCGCCTATGGTGGCTATCAAGGTTGGGTAGATCGCCCGGGACGATTCCGGTCCCTAGGGGACGGCCAGACAGACTTTGGCGCGATATTCTCCAAGCTGGCTGGCTATGGCTTTGATGGTTGGGCGGTAGTGGAGTGGGAGTGTGCCTTGAAACACCCAGAAGACGGGGCGCGAGAAGGCGCAAAGTTCGTTGCAGATCACATTATTCGCGTTACTGATAAGGCTTTTGATGATTTTGCGGGCGGGGAGGTCGATACAGACAGCCTGCGAACCATGATGGGTTTAAGCTAGGGGAGAGAGTAATGGCTTCTACAGTCGCCGCCAATAATGGCATAAACCGGAATAAGTTGTTATGGTTAAGTTGTATTTCTCTCGTTGTTACGGCGATGACGTTTGCGATCCGAGCCGGAATTTTAACCCAGCTCAACGAAGAATTCAGCTTATCCGATACGCAGCTCGGGTGGGTAAATGGCATGGCGTTTTTGGGATTTCCTTTAGCTATGGTTATTTTCGGATACCTCTATAATTGGCTGGGTCCCAAATTGATTATGATATTTGCTTTTCTGGGCCATTTACTTGGACTGGCATTGACGATCACCGCTGGTGGTTTTCTAGGACTGTTGATTTCGACGTTCTTTATTGGTTTTGCGAACGGATCGGTTGAGGCGGCTTGTAATCCGATGATTGCCGATATGTATGAAGATGATAAGACGAAATGGCTCAACCGTTTTCATGTCTGGTTCCCTGGTGGTATCGTCATTGGAGCTTTGATATCAAAATTAATGACCGATGCGGGCATGGGTTGGCAGCCGCAAATCGGCATCATGCTTATCCCAACCCTCATTTACGGAATTATGATTTTTACATCTAAATTTCCGACCGTTCAAAAAGAAGGCAAACTCGATGCTCTATCATTGATTTTACTTCTAGCCGTTATGGGGCTTCTGGTTCTTATCGGGACGCCAAACAACTTCATTAGTCAGCTTCCTTTTGAATTCCTGGGACCGCTATTGTTGGCTTTGGTTATTCTATACTTCATCGTGTTTAAAATGACGGGGCGACACCGGGACGCCTTTTTATTGACTGTAATGATGGGTATTATGTCCCTGACAGCGACGTCAGAACTGGGAACTCAGCAATGGGTAGAGAAAATCTTGGCATCATCTGGGGCTCATCCGATGTTGATCCTCGCCATGGTGACGGGCTTGATGGCGGTCGGGCGGTTCTTTGCCGGTCCCGTCATCCATGCATTAAACCCAGTTGGTGTTTTGTTGATGTCAGCAATTCTAACGGCGCTTGGCCTTTATCTTATGTCTCAATCTAGCGGTATGATGGTATATTTGTCGGCAATTATCTTTGCGCTTGGAGTCTGTTATTTCTGGCCAACTATGATTGGATTTACAGGCGAATGTATTCCAAAAAGCGGAGCTCTTGGCATGTCTTTGGTCGGAGCAGCGGGCATGTTTGCTTTGACAATCTGGAATCCTGTCATTGGTGGTTGGATTGATGCGGCTCGTACGAAAGCGACATCCGAGGGTGTCACTGGAAATGCTTTAGAGGCCGCAGCCGGGGCAGGCGCGCTTACCAAACTGGTTTACTTCCCAATTATATTGATCGGGCTATTTGCTATCTTGTTCATCTTTCACAAAAGAATAGCGGCGACTGCGGAGACCTAAACCATGAAGCCTTCTAAGTTGAATTTAACCCGCCGCGAGACAATGCTGTCTTTATTGGCGATTGCGTCGACCAGCCTAGTGGCCTGTAAGGACAATGCTGGGGATATAAAAAAAAATGTGGGTGGATTTAAGCTCGGCGACCCGTTTTTGAACGGTTCGGAGATGGCGCTTTTGACCGCAATCGCGGGATTGATCATTCCTAATACCGATACGCCCGGCGCAGTTGAAGCCGGCGTTCAGGATACCATTCAAGAACTGCTCTCTAATTGGGGAGAAGATGATGTACGGAGTTACTGGCGCGGGGGGTTGAAGGCGGTATCTGGAAAATTCGGAGATGTTGACGATTTTGTAGAGCTGCCTGTCGAAAAGCAAATGGAACTTTTGGGGGCGCTAGATAAGGGCGTTTATAAAGATGAAATAGACTTACCGTTTTACAAAGATTTAAAACGCGCCGTAGTAGGAGCTTATTATATGTCTGAAGCGGGTGCGACGCAGGAGCTTGCTTACGATCCCGTTCCTGGTGATTTTAAAGGATGTATAGATTTTGATGAAATTGGAAAGGCATGGGCAACTTAATGGCAGACTTTGATGTAATTGTTGTTGGATCAGGCATGTCCGGAGGTTGGGTTGCCAAGGAAATGTGTGAACGGGGATTAAAAGTCGCCGTTATTGAGCGCGGCCGCAATACAGATCCGGCTGAGGACTATAAGGATCATGTCGATCCTTGGGATACGCCGAACATGGATAGAAAGACGCCCAAAGATCTGGAGCGTCAGCCGATCCAGTCGACAGTGTATGCGTACAATCAAAACACTAAACACTATTTTGTTGACGATATAGACAATCCATATACCGTTCCGGAGGGGCAAAACTATACATGGCGGCGGGGCTACCATAAGGGCGGAAAGTCCATCATGTGGGCCCGACAGAGTTACCGTCTCTCGGAAATTGATTTTGAAGCCAACAAGAAAGAAGGGATTTCCATTGACTGGCCAGTCCGATACAAAGACCTAGCGCCGTGGTATGACTATGTTGAACGATTTGCTGGGATTTCTGGTTCGATGGAAGGGCTAGATATTTTGCCAGACGGTGTTTTTCAGCCGCCCATGGAGCTCACTTGCGCTGAGAACGTCTTCAAGGAAAAGGTTGAAGCTGCCTTTCCCGGCCGCAAAGTCATTCCTGGTCGCGCGGCGCATTTGACTGAACCGACACAAGAGCAACTCGAGCTGGGACGGGGTAAATGCATGAACCGGGCGCTTTGTGAGCGGGGCTGTGTGTTTGGGGCCTACTTCAGCTCGATTTCCGCGACATTGCCGGCAGCTGAAAGAACCGGAAATCTCACCATGATCACAGACATGGCGGTTCAAAAGCTCGACTACGATCATGAGACAAAACGCATTACTGGGGTCAAGGCCGTTAACACAAAGACGATGGAGGGAAAAACCTTCACCGCAAAAGTGGTCTTTTTAAATGCAGGAACGATTCCCTCGACAATGATTTTGCTGAATTCAGCAAACGAGCATTTCCCCAACGGGCTAGCCAATAGTTCCGGACAGCTTGGTAAAAACCTAATGGATCATGTCTCTTGTGCAAGCGGCGGGGGCATTATGCCGGGCATGATGGACAAATATCATAAAGGACGACGTCCAAACGGATTTTACATACCCCGTTTCCGCAATAATACGGAAGAAGGTGAGGGCTTTGTTCGCGGTTACGGGTATCAAGGGCGGATCTATAGATATGCCGGATGGGGCCGCGACGAAGCCGGAATAGGGAAACCCTATAAAGACGCAAACCGGATCCCAGGACCGTGGGCATTTTCAATTATTGCATTTGCCGAAATTCTGCCGGACGAACGCAACCAAATTCGCTTGCACGCGACGAAAAAGGACAAATGGGGTTTCCCCGTGCCGATCCTAGATGCAAAAATGCGTAAAAACGAAATAAATGCAATTAAGCAAGCGACGCGCGACACCATCGCTATGATGGACGCCGCCGGTATCGTTGGGCCGAGTTATGATGACCCCGAAAATCCTCCTATCGGATCACCAGGTAATGGGATTCACGAAATGGGAACAGCCAGAATGGGGCATAGCGCCGCTGATTCTGTTCTAAATAAATATAATCAGAGCTGGGATATCCCCAATTTGTTTATTTCCGACGGATCTTTCATGACATCAGCTGGATGTCAAAACCCGTCACTGACTTATATGGCGTTTTCGGCAAGAGCCGCAGATCATGCCGCTAAGCTGTTGAAAGAAGGGCGAATTTGACAGTTTTTGGCGGCTGATTTCCTAAGTCAATCTGTGATAACCGGGTATTTGACTGTGATATATAAAACACGA
Source organism: uncultured Caulobacterales bacterium (assembly GCA_937924355.1). Lineage (GTDB taxonomy): Bacteria > Pseudomonadota > Alphaproteobacteria > Caulobacterales > Maricaulaceae > JACOMS01. The sequence goes on along the minus strand of CALDSY010000171.1, from coordinate 450 downwards.
GAGGAAAAAAAATAATTTGTCTCTTCAAAATTCCGTTGACAACGTAAGACAAATGGGGTGCAACAGAGTTTGACAACGAAAGACAAGAGGTAAAGTCCGTCAATTTTTTGTTTATGTTGCGGTGTTTACAGGGCCGCATTTATATTATTTTAGCAAAAGGTCTGAAGCATAGCTTCGGAAATTACATTTCAACAAAGCTCCGTTTCCTGACTGAGTTTTGAAATTCAAAGGGGAGGAAATCTTGAATTCTACATCAAGTCCATACGAGAAAGTTTCTCATAAATTGAAATTGGCAATGTCCACAGCTGTGGCGGCCCTAATGATGGTTCCAGCGGCCTATGCGCAGGACGACACGGAAACCGACGATGACGAAATTGTCGTAACCGGTATTCGTCAGGCTCTAAAAGATGCCCGCGACCTGAAGCGCGACGCCGATACAGCCATTGACTC
>CALDSY010000170.1 GCA_937924355.1 uncultured Caulobacterales bacterium | reverse complement strand
TGTGAGAAATCTGGTCAAGGAATAAAAAATGGCCCACGCCGAAACCGCGCCTAAGCATATCAGCTCCGTTTCCGTCGACCCGCGAGAGATGGAGAGCTTTGCCCGCATGGCCGCTGATTGGTGGAATCCGGCCGGCAAGTTCAAGCCCCTGCATGTGATGAATGCCTTTCGCATCAATTTCATCAAACAGACTATCTGCGAACATTTTCACCGGGACCCGGACGCAGAGCTACCGCTCAAGGGCCTACGGCTTTTAGACATTGGCTGCGGCGGCGGACTTCTCTGTGAGCCCATGACCCGGCTGGGCGCCAAAGTCACGGGCGTCGACGCGCTAGAGAAAAATCTCAAAACCGCCAAAACCCATGCCGAGCAAATGGGCCTTGAGATTGATTACCGACACGGCACAATCGAACAATTGGTCGAGAGCGGTGAAACCCCATTTGACGCTGTGTTAAACATGGAAGTCATTGAACATGTGGCCAATCCACCGGACTTCATCAAGGATTGCGCAGCTATGGTCAGGTCAGGCGGATTAATGTCCTGCTCCACCATAAACCGCACGATGAAGGCTTTTGCCTTTGCAATTATTGGCGCGGAATATGTCTTGCGCTGGCTGCCCCGCGGCACTCACCAATATGATAAACTCGTCAAACCATCAGAGCTGCAAAATTGGCTCCGCCTTGCCGGATTAACGGCGGACCCCTCAATCGGAATGAGCTTGAATCCCCTGACCGAGCGTTGGCGGTTTTCTGATGATCTCGCTATCAATTATGTGACGGTTGCGCGAAAGCCTTGATTTGATAGTCTGCCTATCGGGAATTAACAACGGTAAGGTAGATGAACCCCGCAGCCCTAAATTCTGTTACCTCGGATGGCGCTCTCGTGAGTGCCCTTATGTCTATGTTTAAAGGGGCGCCCGAAAAACAGAAGCAAATTTTGAAAGATTGCCGACACCTGGACACAAAGAGAATTCCAAAACCTCACATGCGGATAGGTTTGCATGATCAATTGAGCATCATAAGCAATACCACAAAAATCCTGGGACCTTACTGGTATTTCAACGCGCCCGAATTTTGGGATCAGGCGCTAGACAATGTGTTCGGTACAGCCATGCGAACAGCACCGACCCTTGGCGAAGCTATTAATGTTCTTACCCAATATGGTTTCTTATGGAGCCCTGCGCTCACATATGAAAATTATCGCGGCCCGAATGCGATGACCGTTACGATAGACGTTGTTCACCCTGTGGGACTAGCACCGGAACTGGAGGCAGGACTGTCATCTCTAAGAAACATGGCGTTGATCGCCCCTTATCTTGTCATTGACAGGACCTTGAGGGGCCGCTGGGACGGCGCAGAAATTTCAATCGCAGTGTCAAAAGGCGCGGTAAAAAATTTGAGCCGCTTTTTCGCGGCGAAAATAAGCACAGATACACAGCGAAATGCCATAACAATGCCGGAAAAACTCCATCAGCGAAAAAGTCGCGAGGCGGATCCAGCTCGGTTTCGAAAGTCCAGCCTGCAGGTTCAGAACTTTGTATACCCCCCAGATCATGACCGATCGCTTGAAATAGATGTGAAGGCCTATATTGATGCCACGCTCTTTCACAGGCCAACGGTCGGCGAGGTCGCCAAATCCGTCGGGATGTCCACTCGAACTCTGAACCGCCGGCTGGAGGAAGTGGGCGTTTCTTTTCGCGACCTTCTTGAACAGTCCTTGCAAAGCCGAACAGAAATCCTTTTGAAACAAGGTCAGCTCTCGCGCGGTGAAATCGCCGAACGACTTGGCTACAAGGATCACGCCAGCTTCAGCCGCGCCCTTAGACGGTGGCAAACGGCGTAATGGAAGCAACGGCAACAATCCTTCACCCGGGTAAATTTCACTCTAAAAGCTTACGGTCAATGGGTCTCCCGGATCTTCCCGTAGAGCGCTTTGATCACCGGATAGGCCTCACATCGCTACAGGTTCATATGACCGTTATCTCTGCAGACGGTCGCCTTTGGGCGGCGACCCCGGCGGGTCTGGCGTGTTTTGATGGTGTACAGGCCCGAATGTTCGGCCGAAAGCATGGCCTGGCCAATCACGGGCTGAGGACTCTCGCCATCCATCCCCAAACCGGGGAGCTATGGATAGGCACGGATACCGGTATAGAGGTTCTTGATATAACGGACGGGATTCCAAGATCCCTATGGTCCAAACCCGTTGGTACCGTGAACGCCCTTGGATTACACAAAGACCGCGTTCTCATCGGGTGTTCGCAGGGATTATTATTCTCGAGAGATCAGAAACGTTTTGAACCTTTGACCGGATTTGATTTGGCCAAAGATACTGTTGAAAAAATCCTCGCGGCCAGTGACGGGAGCTTTTGGGTTATCGGCTCAGCCTCTGGGCTCGCCCATGTTTCGGGGACTGGAACCAATATACCCCTTGGGACGGATTACAAAATTTTGGGCAAGCCCTCGTCACTATCTGAAGGCCCTGAATCTGAAAGCCGTGAGCGCACGGTATTTGTCGGTGGTAAAAATGGGATCGTTCAACTGAATAAACATGGCAAAATACTGGCACAGCATATATTGGCGGCGCCCGTGGAAGCCATTTTGTGGGACGGCGATCAGGTGTGGCTGGCCTATGATCAGTCTGTCGTTTCACTACCGGCCAATCAATTGGGTGCAAAGATAACAAGAACCCATCTCAACAAAGTTGTTGTCAAACATATTCTGGCCGACAAGTTTGATAATATTTGGCTGTCAACATCGGGACAGGCCCTTTTGAAAGTCAGTAGTTTCAGAAATACATTCGTTGAGGATTT
>CALDSY010000169.1 GCA_937924355.1 uncultured Caulobacterales bacterium | reverse complement strand
TGGTGACTTTAAACACCACCCCACCAACTCGTCCACCAAAAACCCAATCGATGAAAACGCCATATGGTTATGGCCGGTGTTTTCAAGGATGATCATTTTGGTCGACGTGGCATTCATATAGTCCTTAGGAACCTCCTCAGGTGGAATGCCGATATCATGATCGCCAAAGGCAAAAAACAGTGGAATATCAAGGCTTTCGACTTCAGTTTTAAAGCTTCCTCGGATCATGCTCATCATGCCGCCAGCGGCGAAAAGCTCGCAGGTGTTGTCTTGGAGGGCTTTTGTGAGTTCTGATGTTTCTCCGCCGAAAACGATGGACTTGCCGCTGGGGCCGCCGCCGGGGTGGCCGGGAAATTGTGCGCCGAATTTGGCGAGTGTGAGCTTTTCCAGGTCTCGCTCTATGTGGGCTTCTCGGTTTTTGTAGTCTTGTTCTTCGGCGGTCAGGCCCCAGTCTAGTCCGCCGGCGCTGCTACCCAAAAGCGCCATGGCCTTATAAGGTTTATGACGTCCTTGAATGAGGGTCTGGGTCATGCCGCCCATGGAATGGCCAATGCCGATCACGCCTCGTTCTGGCGAACCCATCTGTTCCAGATAGTTTCCTAATGCCCAGTTGATCATGTCGGCGGCTGCCCGAGGTTTGAGAAAGGCCTGGCTTTCCGGGAGCGGGTTAGATGCGGTACCCGGATGATCCATAGTCAAAACGTCAAAGCCTTTGGCGTTCATGCGCCGGGCGAAAGAATGATCCGGGGCTAAATCGAAAAACCTTTTGGCTGCGCCGCCGCCCGGCAAGCAAAAGAGAAGTGGGTTAGCTTGGCCTTTATCCGAACGGAACAGGCTGGCTTCAAATGTGATGTCTTCAAATTTGGCTTTGAGTGTTTCTGGCATTACGCTTCCGGCGCAATCTCGATAGCGCATCCGTCATGTTTGCCCTCGATCTTCATTTGGCAGGAAAGGCGAGAACCGTCGCGGATTTCAACAAAATCACCCAGGCTTTCGAGCATATAGCCTTCATCTTCAGTCTGTTCACCGGCGAGTGACGCGTCTTCGAAATAGACATGACAGGTCCCGCAAGAGGCCGCGCCGCCGCAAGTGGCGTCAACCAACATGGCCGCATTTAAGGCCTCCATCAGGAGAGCGCCGTCGACCGCCTCGATATCTCTTGTTTTGCCGTCTAGAGTTTTGACTTTTAGGATCGCCATAGTTGGTTGCCTTTTTCCTTGACTGAATACCTGTAAAACGTATTTTCCGAATGACGTTCGGAAAGTCCTATATGGAATAATCGGCGACATAATCAAGACCCAAGTCAATTGGGGGATAAGGGAAAGTCATGGCAGGCGTTTTAAGCGGGTTAAAAATATTGGACCTGTCATGGGGCATAGCGGGCCCGATGACAGGCATGCTTCTGGCCGATCATGGCGCCGATGTAACCCGGATTGAACGCCCGCAAGGCGATCCGTTCGAAGGGCTGCTGGGCTACAAAGTTTGGCACCGAGGTAAGAAAAACGCCGTAATGGATTTGCGAGATCCAGCTGATCTGGCGCTTTTCAAAAAACTGGTCGCTGATGCTGATGTCCTGATTGAGAGCATGTCGCCGGGCAAGACGGCCGATTTGGCCATTGAGTATGAAGACCTGGCCAAGCTCAACCCGCGCCTGATTTATGTGTCTATCACAGGTTACGGCGAAGATGATGATCGGGCCGGTTATGATGCCTTGGTAGCTGCCAGCTCCGGACTGCAATGGGAACAAAGAGGTTGGCCCGAAGGGGCGCTTAATCATATGGCCGGGCGCGAAGACCCATTTGGAGAGGCCGTCGAAATTGATCCGGACTGGGTGCAGGGCGCTAATCGTGAAGGTCCGCTCCATGTGGCCTCAAAATGGCCCAGCATGGGAGCATTTTTCTCGGCCTCTGCCGGATTAGCCGCTGCGCTTTACGCCCGCGAGAAAACAGGCCGTGGTCAAAAAGTATCGACGTCTTTGCAGCAGGGCGCCATGGCGTGCGGATCAGGCGTCTGGCAGCGGGCCGATAATATCGACTCGCCTGGTTTTGATACCTGGATCATGAATTCCCGCTCTCCCAAAGGCCATTTCAAATGCGCCGATGGCGGATGGATCCATAACTGGGTGCCGAACCCGCGTTTTATCCTCGAGGCGTCTAAAGGCGATGAGATAAACGCCACGCCGGATTTGTCTGTGCAAAATGACCCTGATCGCTTTGGCATTGGCCCGGAAGAGCTTTTGGTCATGGCCCATTATCAGCCCATTTTGGCGGATGCCATGTCCAAGTTTTCACAGGCTGATTGGGTAGAGGCAGGCGCTAATGGAAATGTCACCATGCAGCCTTGCCGCTCCATCGAAGACAGCCTGACCGACCCGCTGTTGATGAATGACGGGTGCGTAACAACGGTCGACGATCCAGAGCTTGGTCAGATCAATCAAGTGGGCATTACTTATAAGCTCGAGAACTCCCAAGGGGCCGTTCAAGGCCCGACCCGAGCGCGCGGCGCTGATACGGACGCGGTGAAAGATTACGCTGAAAACCTGCCGGACCTTGAAACCTATAAAGTTCCGGCCAAGCCAACAGGCAAGGGCGCACTCGACGGCGTTCGTGTCTTGGATTTGGGACTGGCGATTGCGGGGCCGTTTGGATGTCAATTGCTCGCCGATATGGGTGCCGAGGTCATCAAGATGAACACCCTCTGGGATAGCTATTGGCACAAGACACATATTGCCGCCATGGCTAATCGGAGCAAGCGCAGCTTCGCGGTTATGCTCAAACATCCAAAGGGATTAGAGGCCATAAAAAAGCTGATCAGTACTTGCGATGTTATTCAGCATAATATGCGCTATCCCGCGACGACCCGCTTGGGCCTCGATTATGATAGCCTCAAGGGCGATAATCCGGGACTAATCTATTGCCATTCACGCGGGTTCGAAGACGGTCCCCGTAAAAATCTGCCGGGTAATGATCAGACCGGAGCTTGCTTGGCCGGCGTTCAACACGAGGACGGCGGGCTTTATCATGACGGGAACTATCCGCTTTGGTCGCTGACGTCACTTGGCGATACAGGCAATGGCTTTCTAACGGCCGTCGGGATTTGCAACGCCTTGATGGAGCGTGAGCGCACCGGGAAAGGACAGTTTGTTGATACATCCATTATCAATGCCTGCTTGCTCAATTCATCCTATGCGGTTGCAAAACCGGATGGATCAGGCGTTGAGCGTCCGCTGCTCAATGCTGATCAAACGGGCTATGGTGATTACTATCGCTTATATAAATGCGCCGACGGTGAGTGGATACAGGTGGCAGCTATAACCGATGCGCATCGCAAGGCTTTCGACGCTCTGGCAGGTGATGACAAAATCGGGTCCATGGCAGGGCGTGGCTCAGAAGACCTAATGGCCGACTTGATGAAAGCTGGTGTCCCAGCCGCTATTTCCGACGCCGAAGCCTCTCGCAAGCTCCACGACAACAAAGCCTATCGGGCCAAAAACTGGACCGTGGCCTATGAGGATCGCTATGTGGGCAATCTCGAGCAGATCGGCCTGACCTATGACATGTCCGATACGCCGGGTGTTATTCAATCGGCACCTTTGATTGTTGGCGATTGCACGAAGGAAATCCTCTTGGAACTTGGCTATTCCATGGAAGAGGTTTTGGAAATGGCCAACACAACAGCCATTCTCTGCGATCCGCCTCTGCCGGGACAAAAAGAGCTCGAAAACCCGTGGGGCTTGTAGATGACTGAGAAAGCTAAA
>CALDSY010000168.1 GCA_937924355.1 uncultured Caulobacterales bacterium | reverse complement strand
GGGCTTCTTGCCGCTGGCCAGCACGCCTGCGACGCCGCCGCCTGTGGCCAGTGCCGCGCCGGCCAATAGAATATCTCTACGCTTCATCCTCGTTCCCCAATTCCTCGTCCCCTAATGCCTCGTCCCCTAATTCTTGCCAGCCATAGACCCCGAGAATCTGACAGGGTTTGTAGCGCGCCTTGTAATCCATTTTCGGACTTTCTTTGACCCAATAGCCAAGATAGAGCCAAGGCTGTTGTTCGGTCTGACATCTCTTAATCTGGTCCAATATCATGAAATGACCCAGACTGCGGTCTGTCTCATCCGGATCGAAATAGCTGTAAACCATGGAGTAGCCGTCCATCAGCACATCGATCAAAACGGCGGCGATCAAGGTTTCATCTGCGTCCCGATATTCGATAATTTCTGTTTCGGCGGCGCATTCCTCAACCATCATTTCGTAGCGGGCATAGTCCATATCACTCATGCCGCCGCCGTGATGGCGAGAATTCAGGTAGCGCGATAGGAGCTCAAACTGTTCTTCGGTAGCAAGCGCGGGCGCCGCCGTGCGCGTAATGTCTTTGTTGCGGCTCGCTATCCGCTTCATGGACCGGGTCGGCCGAAACCGCGCCGTGTCTACCCGCAAAGACCGGCAGGCCTGACAATTTTCACATGCTGGGCGGTACAGGACATTTTGCGAGCGCCGAAAGCCAGAATGGGTGAGGTAATTATTCAGATAGGGACCTGTGATCGGGTCAAGCTGAGCAAAAATTTTCCGCTCCAATCGTCCGGGCAAATACGGGCAGGGCGAAGGGATCGTCATGTAGAATTGAAGCTTCTGTGTATCAACAGGCCGAGTCATTAGCTAATATCGTAAAGAAACGGCAGCATGATGCAATAGGTCGCCCAGATCACAAAAACGAGCGGAAGGCCAAATTTCGCAAAATCGCTAAACTTATACCGCCCCGGGCCCATGACCAGGAGATTGGTCTGGTAGGCAATAGGCGTGGCAAAGCAACAATTGGCCGCAAAGATGACGGTCAATATCATGACAATCTCGGAAATGCCGGTTTGGGCGGAAATATTGAGCGCAATGGGTGCAAAGATCAGGGCCGTCGCCGCATTGGAAATGATATTGGTCATAAAGGCGATCATCAGGAAGAGCGCCGCAATCAGCGCCATATTCCCCATGGGCAGAAACGTATCGACAGTTTGCTGCGCCAAGAAAGCAGCCCCTTGCGTGTTTTCTAGGGCCTTGCTCATGGTGAAGGCGGCTCCAATCAACAAAAAGATTTTCATATCTAGGGCCCGGACGGCTTGACGAATGTTCAGGCACCCTGTCGCTAACATGCCAACTGCGCCCATCAGCGCCGCGATCTCAATAGGCACGATACTGGTGGCGGCCGTCAGTATGGTAGCCGCAAAGATCAAACGCGCCGCCATGGATTTGCGAATGTCCGGAAGTTCGGATGTGGACCAATCCAGCAAAAGCAAATCGCGATTGGTCCGCAGCTCAGCCATATCCTTTTCATACCCAAACAAAAGGAGCACATCACCGGCCTCTAAGCGAATATCCAGCATACGGCTGCGGATCATCCGGGTACGGCGCTGTATTCCCAGAACGAGCGTACCCGTCTGACGACGAAAGCCAATTTGTTCAATATTGCGGCCAACCATACGCGAACCCGGAGCAATGACGGCTTCACTGATTACAATCGTTTCTGTACCGCCTTCGTTTTGGCTTTCATCATGGAAGCCGGCAATATTAAGCATGCCGCGCAAATATTGCTTGTTGGATGACAGAAGTTTTGAGAGGGATTTTCGTGTGGCGGCGACGATCAATATGTCGTCAGTCTGCAGCTCGGCTTCAAAGGGCGGCAAGAGACTGGTTTCACCACGCTGTATCATTCTAACGGTGACGTCTTTAAGCGCAGGATATAGTCCGGCCGTCGGGCGCGCGCCTTTTAAAGGGTGACTATCTGTAATGGCGATCTGAGCGATATATTGACGTCCGGCTTCACTGATTTCATTTTCAAGACTTTGCCGGGCCGGCAAAAGATATCGGGAAAACAGGGCAATATAAATAGCGCCGGCCACCGCCAGGATTATACCTGGCTTGAGCTGCGTGAAAAAGGTGAGCTGCTCTCCGGTCTCTCCGTTGACCAGAAGGTTGGTCGATGAACCGATTAAGGTCGTCATACCGGCAAGGATGCAGATGAAACTCAGCGGCATCATGAGATGGGAAGCCGTGCCGCGCATGCGCAGCGCCATGGCGGTCAACACTGGGATAAACATGACCACAACCGGCGTATTATTCATGAACATAGAGACGGCAAAAGCGACCAAAAAGACGAGAGCCAGCGTCCGCCTGGGTTTTTTCTCAAGGGCCGAATTAATCCGCTGGATCGGGCCTTCAAGCGCGCCCGTATGATACATGCCTTGTCCCACAACGAGTAAAGCCATAATGGCGACAAGTGCCGGCGCGCCAAACCCTGACAAAAGCGATCGGCTATCGAGATTGCTCGCGCCTTCAGGGGTGAAAAAGTGAAAGAAAATCAAAAAAACGACGATAACGCCTACAGAGATGCTCTCTATGGTGAAGCGTTCGCGGAAATATAGGTAAACAGCGATGGCGATGATCACCATTGTTGCCCAGCTATGCCATGTTACGGCGACGTCTGTCACGCTTTTCAACCCTCTTCTTCTTGCTTTAGGGCTAACATGCAAGCTATGGAAATCATAGGAATTATCGGTGAAAATTGTGAATAGGAATTAGACAGATGGCGAAATGTGCATTTCTAGGATTAGGTGTCATGGGCTACCCTATGGCGGGTCATCTTGTGGCCGCGGGGCATGAGGTGACGGTTTGGAACCGGACGACAGCCAAGGCCCAAAGCTGGGCGCAGGAATATGACGGCGCCGCAGGCGAGACAATAGCCGACGCGGTCGCGGGCGCCGAATTTGTATTTCTGTGTGTGGGGGATGATCCGGATGTTTATGATGTTGTCGCAAAAGCGGTTCCGGCCATGAAATCCGGGGCCGTTATGGTTGATCATACAACGGCCTCTGCTGAGTGCGCGCGCAAATGTGATGCGCAGGCGCG
>CALDSY010000167.1 GCA_937924355.1 uncultured Caulobacterales bacterium | reverse complement strand
TCGCGCTCAGGGCCTGAACGCATAACCCCGCCGGCGCGGATCAGGAGCTTCATTCAGGCTGAAAAGATTCGCCGGCTTGCTGCACCGCTTCGGGCAGGGGAACAGACCAGATTTTCTCGAGATTGTAAAACGCCCGGACTTCGGGGCGAAAAATATGCAATATAACATCGCCAATATCCACGAGCACCCAATCATTGCCAATCTGTCCTTCGACGCCGAGGGGCAAATGACCCTGTTCCTTGAGGTCTTTCAAGACATAGTCTGCGAGCGCCCCCACATGACGGTTAGAGCGACCACAGGTCACGATCATCACATCCGCCACAGAGGACTTGCCTTTGATATCGATCTTAATGGTGTCTTGAGCTGAGTTTTCGTCGAGTGTTTTCAGGACGAGTTCCGTAACGATCCGGGTTTGGTCGTCTTCGGTAAGTTCCGATTTGGAACTTGCGGGCATTGTTTTAGTCAGGATTTTTCTCCATCGTGTCTGACGCAATCATGGTAACACGGAATAAATGACAAATCTACTACCGTTCTAACTTGTCTTCTTTATCCTTTGCGCGCCGCGCGAATAGCCGATGAGGATTGTGAATTCATAGGCGGCGTGAGGTAACACCAGGCCGGCGCTTCGCAATATTTCAAAATATCGGCGCGGGCTTCAGGCAAGCGGTAATCCCGGAATATTTGGGCCGCTTTGCCGGTTCTGGCCCGGATCGCTGAATAGTTCTTTCCTGGTCTGGCGATGATGGCAATGGGCACAGTTTCCACGATAGACCGCCAGTTTTTCCACCTCGGGAGTTGCAGGAAATTATCCGCGCCCATCAAAAAGACGAAATTGGTTTTGGGCCATTTTTGCCGCGCGAGCTGCACCGTATCCACCGTGAATTGTGTACCAAATGCCACCTCCATATGAGAAATGCGCATGGCATAAGGAAGGCCAAGCGCCCGCACGGTGTCGACCCGGCTTTCATAGCTGGGCTGTTCAGGCTTAAGCGGGTTCTGCGGGCTAACCATCCACCATATCTGGTCCAGGTCCAGGGCACGCAGGGCCGTTTTGGCCACATGCATATGTCCGTCATGGGCCGGATTAAAAGAGCCGCCAAACAGTCCTATGGAGAGGCCTTCATAGTTCATTTCGGTCGGACGTGTCCCTGGCCATGCACAAGATATTTAAAAGTGGTGAGATGTTCTGCGCCGACAGGGCCCCGCGCGTGCAGGCGCCCGGTGGAAATACCGATTTCCGCGCCAAATCCAAACTCGCCGCCATCCGCAAATTGGGTTGAGGCGTTATGGACGACGATAGCGCTATCGACGGCTTGGTGGAAATAATCGGCCGCTATCTGGTTATTTGTGATGATCGCGTCTGTATGCCCGCTGCCGTAATGGCCTATATGATCAATGGCGCCTTGCAGGTTCTCTACCACCTTAACATTGATGATGGCGGCCAAATATTCGGTGAAATAGTCATTGTCGGTCGCCGGTTTCACGGCCTCATGCAGGCTTTGAGTGGTTGCATCTCCGCGGACCTCACAATCGTTTTTTGTCAATAAATCAATCATTTGCGGCAGAAACTTCGCCGCAATAGCCTTGTCGACCAAAAGGGTCTCGGTGGAACCACAGACGCCAGTGCGGCGCAGCTTGGCGTTCATGACGATCTCTTTTGCCATTTCCAGATCAGCATCCGCATGCACATAGCTATGGCAAAGCCCTTCCAGATGGGCCAGCACGGGCACGCGGGCATCACTTTGAACCCGCGCAATCAGGCTTTTGCCGCCGCGCGGAATGATCATATCCACCGTATCATCAAGTCCGGACAAGAGATGGCCAACCGCCAAGCGGTCAGTTGTTGGGATCAGCTGGATAGCCGTTTCGGGCAGGGCCGAGGTTGTGAGCGCGGAGACAATTGCTTTGTAAATGGCCTGATTGGAATGAAAGGCTTCGGAACCGCCGCGCAAAATACAGGCATTGCCAGATTTCAGGCATAGGGCGCCGGCATCGGCCGTTACATTTGGACGGCTTTCATAAATCATGCCGATGACTCCAATGGGAATTTTGACTTTCGAAAACCGCAGCCCATTGGGCTGTTCCCATTCTTTTTCAAGAGTGCCGACCGGGTCGTCCATGGCCGCAATGGCCTCTATGCTCGTCGCCATGTTTTCGACGCGTTCATTGCTCAAGGCCAGCCGGTCAAGCATGGCCCCGGACAGGCCTTTTTCTTTGCCGGCCTTCAGATCTTTGGCATTCGCCCTTAAAATGGCTTCGCTTTGCATCCGGATATGTGTGGCCATGGCCGTTAGAGCCGATCTCTTGTCTTGGGCATTGGCGAGCGCAAGGCCCTGTGCGGCGACGCGCGCGTTTTTACCGATTATTTTCAATTGGTTATGAAGATTATCTGACATCACTTTTGCATGACCAAGTTATCGCGGTGAACTACTGGCAGACCGTAATCATAGCCCAATATGCTGGCAACTTCATCCGAGTTTTTACCGAGGATTTTTCGGATGTCCTCGGCGCTATAGCCAGCCAGGCCCGTGGCCAGATTATCGCCAGTATGAGTCTGGATCGAAACCGGATCGCCTTTTTCAAAGTTGCCCGTCACCGCCGTGACACCGACAGCGAGCAAACTACTACCGCCATTCAGGGCTTTTTCGGCGCCTTGGTCAATTTGTAACGTGCCTTTGATATTTAGATGCCCGCTAATCCACTGCCGCCGCGCATCTTTGGGGTTCTGCGCTGCCTTAAACCAGCTGACGCGTTCTCCGTCTATAAGACGGCTAATAGGACTATGAGCCTGGCCATCCATAATGCACATATGACAGCCGGCCTTGGTAGCGATGTGTGCAGCGGCCAGCTTTGTGGCCATGCCGCCGGAGCCCATAGCGGCCTCTTGGTTGGCTTGGCCGCCCATGTTCATTATTTCTGCGCTGAGCGTTTCGATAACAGCCACATGTTTGGCTTGATCACTCTTGCGCGGATCACTTGTGTAAAGACCGTCAATGTCTGACAATAGGACCAAAGTATCCGCCCCGATCATTTGTGCCGTGCGGGCGGCGAGACGATCATTATCACCATAGCGGATCTCATCCGTCGCGACAGTATCATTTTCATTGATGATAGGGATGACGCCCATCTGCAGCAATGCGTCTAAGGTCGAGCGGGCATTGATCCAGCGTCGGCGGTTTTCGGTATCATTCAGGGTCAACAGAATTTGTGCCGTCGTCAGCCCCAAGGGGGCAAGGGCATCTTCATAGGCTTGAGTGAGCTGGGCCTGACCGGCGGCGGCGCAAGCTTGTTTTTGAGATAAAGAAAGCGCTTTATCCCATTGATTTAACCGAGTTTTTCCAAGAGCTATGGCGCCCGAAGAGACCAGGGTGACGGAAATCTCTCTTTCCCTCAAAGACTTTATATCAGCGCAAAGACTTTCTAGCCAATCTGCGCGTAATTGGCCGGTGGATTGATCCACCAAAAGCGCCGAGCCTATTTTGATAACCAGGCTCTGAGACGGACGAAATGGGTTTAAGGCGACCATGGTTTGATTTCATCGATTTCACCGCGCTCCAAAGCTTCCTGTTTTACCTTAAACGCCCGGGCGGCCTTTTCATTGGCGCGGCGTTGTTCAACATGTTGGAAAGCGGCTGACAAAAACGCTTTAAGACCTGTTTGCGAAACGCTCGACACTGGTAAGGGACGCTGCCCGCATTCCGCCTCAAGCAGGTCACAAATATCCGAGATCATATCGCTCGGCATTGCGTCGCACTTGGTCAGCGCGACAATCTCTGGCTTGGATTCCAGTTCAGATCCGTAATTGATAAGCTCATTACGGATAACGCGGTAGTTTTCGACCGGATCAAGGGCCGTACCGTCGACCAGATGCAATATCGCGGCGCAGCGTTCTACATGTCCCAGGAATCGATGCCCGAGGCCTGCACCTTCGCTGGCACCTTCGATTAATCCAGGCAAATCAGCCAGCACAAATCGCTCTGATGTTCCCAGGCTCACAACGCCGAGGTGCGGATGCAAAGTGGTAAATTCGTAATCGGCCGTTTTGGGTTTCGCGGCGGTGACGGTGGACAAAAATGTGGACTTCCCCGCATTGGGCAGGCCCACGAGCCCGGCATCGGCAAGAAGCTTGAGACGCATCCAAATCCAGCGTTCTTCGCCCGGCTCCCCCGGATTGGCGTCACGGGGCGCCTGATTGATCGAGGATTTAAACCGGGCATTACCCCAGCCCCCATTCCCGCCTTTGGCCAGAAGGGCGCGCTGACCGTTCTCCGTCAGATCGACCAGAACCTGTTCTGTATCCGCGTCAATGACTTGAGTGCCGACCGGTACTTTCAATTCCACATCATCACCGCCTGCGCCGGTCCTGTCGCGGCCCATGCCGTGTGTGCCTGTGCCTGCTTTGAAATGCTGTTTGTAGCGATAATCTATAAGCGTGTTGAGATCCCGGGATGCAACGACCCAGACATCACCGCCTTTGCCGCCGTCGCCGCCATTGGGGCCGCCATGCGCGATGTATTTCTCACGGCGAAAGGAGACGCAACCTGCGCCGCCATTGCCCGATCGGATATATATCTTTGCTTGGTCGAGAAACTTCATAACGAGTAGGCGTCTATGAGACTGGCCCCGGAATTTTGCAAGCGATTTGGTGCTTGAGCCGTTAAATCGAGGGCAAAGCCAATGCTTTCAGCGTGTTTTAAGCGGGCCATAGAGAAATAATCCCCATCACTACCGGTTGACTTGAAGCCTAGCTTGATCAGAACGCGTATAGAGGCCGGATTGTCAGCAAATACGCCGGCAATATACCTGTTGACGCCAAAGTGTCTCTGGCCTTCTTCCATGACTGCCATAGCGGCTTCTGGAGCATAGCCATGGCCCCAATGATCGCGCGCGATCCAGTAGCCCAGTTCAAAATCGCTTTTTTCGTCTCGCAAAAAGATATCCATGACGCCGATCATATCTTCGCCGTTGCGGGTGATGGCATAGGGATAAGCCTGGCCCCGCCGACGGCGCGACAGCAGCATCTCAATTTTTATCTCCGCGGATATCAAGGGAATAGGATAGGGGAGACTGCCCGTCATTCGCGCCAAGTCCCAATCGCTGGCATATTTGGAATACGCCTTGGCATCGGACAGTCGTAAGGTTCGAAGGACCAGTCTTTCAGTTTGTAATATGTCCCGCATATTCGGCTCCATGCTCCTACATGCAGGGAAAAAAGAAGGGAAACCGGCGACCCGATTTCCCTGCTTTATCAGATCGCTATTGCGACCTGTCTATATTTGGGTCGCTATTCTGCTGCGTCGGCGAGCGGTGCCACAGACACATAAGTCCGTTTGTTGCGCTTCGTCGCAAATTGTACTTTGCCTTCGGTAAGGGCGAAAATTGTGTGATCTTTGCCGATACCGACATTGGTGCCCGGGAAGAACTTAGTCCCGCGCTGACGCACGATAATATTCCCTGGAATAACGGCTTCTCCGCCGAATTTCTTGACGCCGAGGCGACGGCCAGCACTATCGCGACCGTTATTGGATGAACCACCTGCTTTTTTATGTGCCATCTCTAGTCTCCTTAGCCTTTGATTGCCGTAATTTTAACGACAGTCTCGTTCTGACGATGACCGCGCTTACGACGATAGGTCTGACGACGCTTCTTTTTGAAGACCAGAACCTTATCGCCTTTGCGCTGTTCCAGAACTTCGCCTTTAACTTCTGCGCCCTTTACGAGGGGCTCCCCGATTTTGACCTTGGCACCTTCGCCGCAAGCCAAAACATCTTTAAAGGAAACGGTTTTCCCTTCTTCAGCGTCCAGTTTCTCGACGATGATAACATCGTCCTTAGCAACCTTGTACTGTTTACCGCCGGTCTGAATGACTGCAAACATTTGTTTTTCCTTATCTTTTTGGCGCTCTCGATTGGAACGCTTGAAATAATTGAGGCCGCCTGTGTGTGTCATATGACACGAGTCAGCGGCCAATTCGTCGGTCTATATACAGAGCAGGCCTGTAAAGTCAACGGTTCCGAAAAATATCCTGGAAATTGTTTTCCCAAGAAAAAACCCGCGCACAAGGCGCGGGCTGAAACTTAATCTGGTTTGGTATTAGTTACCGATCCAGCGTCCGATGACCTGACCAGCGGAACTGATGATGTTCCCGCTTCCGTCAACCCGACCGATGACAACACCGGAAGAGTTCACAACAGATCCGTCAGCGCGGAGTGAGTAACCACCTGCGCTACCCAGGCTCATTGAGCTGCCGCCCGAAGACATGGCACCTGAGGCTGCGCCAGCTGCTCCGCCTGTCGACATTGAGCCGCCACTGAAGCCGGAAATACGACCGATGATCGCGCCAGAAGAGGTAACGATGTTACCGCTGCTGTCGACAGTTCCGATTACGGCACCTGAAGCATTCAGGACCTGGCCGGAGCTGGTGATCGTGTAAGTCGAACCGTTGATGGTCATTGTCTGGCTACCGCCGGAGAAACCGCCTGATGAAGAACCCGTGCTCGGGAAGCCACCATTGGTTGTTCCGATAGTACCGGAGTATGAAGCGCCAGAGCCGCTGACCATTGAGCGCCAATCGACACCCAGGCTTTCAACAGTTGTCAGGGTCAGACCGCCCGTAGAGAGGCCTTTCGCACGCTGATACTGCTCGACTGCGAAGTAGGTCTGCTGACCCAGGCGACCATCAATGGCACCTGTGTAGTAACCCTGAGACTTCAGAGCCCGCTGGATCGAGGAGATCACGGTTGTCGTCGCGTTCGCTTCACAAAGAACCTGACGCCACTCGACCTTCTCAGGTGAAAGAGCGTTCCGCTTAGTGATTGAACCGTACTCAGCCGGGATAACAATCGACTCTGTGCGCGCTGGCTCGACCATCTTCGTCACTTCAATCGTGTCGTAGACAGCAGGGACCAGACGACGCTCCATACGCGGCGTTCCGTCAACAACACGGCGAGTTACCTGCTTGGTAACTGCCGGGATGACACGCTCACGCGTGGATGCCGGTGTTTTGACCACCTGACGTGAGACCTGCTTGGTAATTGCTGGGATAACTCTCTCAGCAGTCCGAGCCGGTGTTTTCACGCGGCGACGCGTCTCAGTTTTCGTTACAGCCGGGATGACCTTCTCAACAGTCCGTGCCGGTGTCTTAACGACGCGGCGGGATACTTGTTGAGTGACAGCCGGTACGGCACGCTCAGAGGTCGATGCCGGTGTCTTAACGACGCGGCGAGAGACCTGCTTGGTCACAGCTGGAATAACACGCTCAGTTGTCGCAGCTGGTGTCTTAACGACACGACGCTGGACTTGTTGCGTTCTTGCCGGGATTGTCTTTTCGACAGTCCGTGCCGGGGTCTTAACAACCTGGCGGCTGACAGTTTTCGTCACAGCTGGAACAACCTTCTCGACGGTACGAGCTGGCTCTTTGACTACGCGGCGAGTGACCTGCTTGGTTACAGCCGGTACAGCCCGCTCACGAGTGGAGGCCGGTGTCTTCACGACGCGACGGGAGACCTGCTTGGTGACCGCTGGGACAACCTTCTCGACGGTGCGAGCTGGCGTCTTAACGACACGGCGAGTTTCCATTTTTGTCACAGCCGGGATGACACGCTCTTGTGTCGAAGCTGGTGTCTTGACGACGCGACGGGTCTCAACCTTCGTGACGGCCGGTACGACCTTCTCGATGGTGCGAGCCGGTGTCTTGACGACGCGACGGGTCAGCTGTTGCGTGACCGCCGGTACAGCGCGCTCAGTTGTGCGAGCTGGTGTCTTAACGACGCGGCGAGAAACCTGCTTGGTCACAGCTGGGATCACCTTCTCGACGGTGCGAGCTGGTGTCTTGATGCGACGGCGTGTTTCCTGCTTTGTGATCGCCGGGATGGCTTTCTCAACAGTCCGGGCCGGTGTCTTAACGACACGGCGTGAGACCTGCTTGGTCACAGCTGGGATCGTCCGCTCACGAGTCGCCGCCGGTGTCTTAACGACGCGACGGGTTTCCATCTTGGTAACAGCTGGAATGACGCGTTCACGAGTAGAGGCCGGTGTCTTAACAACACGACGGGAGATCTGCTTCGTGACAGCTGGGATGACCTTCTCAACAGTCTGGGCAGGTGCCTTAACGATACGACGCGTTTCTTGCTTCGTAATCGCTGGGACAGTCCGCTCAGTTGTTCGCGCCGGTGTCTTAACGACACGACGTTGAACCTGCTTCGTGACCGCTGGGACAACCTGCTCGACAGTACGAGCCGGTGTCTTAACGACACGCTGAGTTTCCATCTTCGTCACAGCCGGGATAACCCGCTCAGAGGTCGACGCCGGTGTCTTAACGACACGGCGAGTGACTTGCTTGGTGACAGCCGGGATGACTTTCTCGATGGTACGAGCCGGTGTCTTAATGACACGACGTGTTTCCATCTTCGTCACGGCCGGGATGGCACGCTCTGACGTCCGAGCCGGTGTCTTAACGACGCGGCGAGAAACCTGCTTGGTCACAGCTGGGATCACCTTCTCAACAGTGCGAGCTGGTGTCTTGATGCGACGGCGTGTTTCCTGCTTTGTGATCGCTGGAACCATCCGCTCTTGTGTTGCAGCCGGTGTCTTAACGACGCGGCGAGAGACCTGCTTCGTTACAGCTGGGATAACTTTCTCAACTGTACGAGCCGGTGCCTTAACAACGCGGCGTGTTTCCTGCTTTGTGATGGCCGGTACAACACGCTCTTGTGTCGCAGCCGGTGTCTTAACAACGCGGCGAGTAACCTGCTTGGTCACAGCCGGGATGGTACGCTCCTGGGTCGCCGCAGGTGTCTTAATGACACGACGGGTTTCCATCTTCGTAACAGCTGGGATGACACGCTCTTGAGTTGCAGCCGGTGTCTTCACAACGCGGCGGGAGACCTGCTTGGTAACCGCTGGGACAACCTTCTCGACAGTGCGAGCTGGTGTCTTAACGATACGGCGAGTTTCCTGCTTTGTGATGGCCGGAATGACCTTCTCAACAGTAGAGGCCGGCTTGTCGACGACACGACGCGTGATTTGCTTCGTGACGGCCGGGACAGTCCGCTCTTGCGTTTGAGCCGGTGTCTTGACGACGCGGCGCTTGCGCATTTGCGTGATAGCCGGGATGACTTTCTCGACAGTCCGTGCTGGCTCTTTAACAACGCGGCGGGAAACCTGCTTGGTCACAGCTGGGATCACCTTCTCGACAGTGCGAGCTGGTGTCTTAATGCGACGACGCGTTTCCTGCTTGGTCACAGCCGGGATGACACGCTCTTGTGTTGCAGCTGGTGTCTTAACGACGCGGCGCTGAACCTGTTGCGTAACAGCCGGGATGGTTTTTTCCATTGTCCGAGCAGGCGTTTTCACGACGCGGCGTGTTTCCTGCTTAGTGACGGCTGGAATAACCTTCTCACGAGTCTGAGCCGGAGTATCAACAACGCGGCGCGTCACCTGCTTCGTGACAGCTGGGATAACTTTCTCAACTGTACGGGCCGGTGTTTTCACGCGGCGACGCTGTTCCTGCTTTGTGACAGCCGGGATAGCACGCTGTGACGTTGACGCGGGTTGGTCAACAACGCGGCGTGTGATCTGCTTCGTGATCGCCGGAATGACTTTCTCAACCGTCCGAGCTGGTGTTTTCACGACGCGGCGTGAAACCTGCTTGGTCACAGCTGGAATGACTTTCTCAACAACACGGGCTGGCTCTGCAACCTCAGTGACTGTGTAAGAGCCCATGCGCTGGCCTGACAGACCAGAGCTGCCGCCGCCATATCTGCGAGAACCGACGCCGGCATTGCCTGCGTCACGGTCTGCAGCTGCAGCTTGCGAACGTGAGCTTCCGTCGCGGTCGTCACGGCCGTCGCCATTTCCGTCAACAAATCCGGAAATTACGCCGCCTGAACCACCTGCTTGTGAGCGAGAAACAACGCGGGCCGGTGTCTTAACGACGCGGCGCGTGATTGTGTCTGTTACAGCCGGGACAGGGATCTCGCGTGTTGAGGCTTCACGGTCAACGACACGACGTGTGATCGTCTTGGTGATCGCCGGGATACGCTTTTCAACAGTCCGGGCAGGGGTCTTAACAACCTGCTTGGTGATGGTTTTGTACTGAGCCGGGATCAAAACACGACAGATGATTTCACCGGTTGGTGAAACAGATGTCTGAGTTGATTCCACGATCCGCTCATTAACACCGTCAAACACTGTGAACTGGCCACGTGTGTTTGTGTTCACTGTGCCAGAGGCACGGAACTGACCGGCATTGACCGCTTGTGTGGCTGATTTCCACTCTTCACGAGCTGGTGAAATCAGAACACGCTCTGTCTTAGTCTCATATGTTGCCGGAATGACGTCGATATCGACAGATTCTGGACGAACAACAACCGTCTCAGTGACAGTCTTATAAGAGGCCGGGACAGCTTCCAGGCGAGTTGAGGCTTCCTGAACAACGATTGTCTCAGTGACAGTGTCGTATGTGGCAGGAATTACAACCAGCTCTTCAGCGCCGTCTTTAGCGACATAGCTCTCATTGCGTGTTGTCATTTTCGCTGGAACAGTGACGTACTCGACGCCCTGTGGCTGAACAACAACGGTTTCAGTAACAGTTTCGAACACGGCCGGAACAGTGACCAGCTCTGTTGTCGCTTCCTGAACCACAACTGTCTCAGTGACAGTTTTATATGTGGCTGGAATTGCGATCAGCTCTGATGAAGCTTCCTGAACAACAATCGTCTCTGCATATGTTTCGTATGTGGCCGGGACTGTCTCATAAGTGACAGACTGTGGCTGAACGACAACAGTTTCAGTAACGGTTTTGAATGTTGGCGGAATAGTTACCAGCTCGGTTGAGGCTTCGCGAACAACGACGGTCTCAGAGACAGTGTCGTAAGTGGCTGGAATTGTTACCAGCTCGGTTGAAGCTTCCTGAACAACAACAGTCTCGTTGACTGTCTCATAGGTTGCCGGGATTGTTACCAGCTCTGTTGAGGCTTCCTGGACAACGATGGTCTCAGTGTAAGTCTCATACTCAGCAGGTACAGTCACATAGTCGACGCTTTGTGGCTGAACAACAATCGTTTCTGTCACGGTGCCATATTGGGCCGGGACAGTGACAAGCTCAGTCGTTGCTTCCTGAACAACAACAGACTCCTCAACAGTTTCAAAAGTTGCTGGGATAGTCGCCAGCTCTGTTGAAGCTTCCTGAACAACAACCGTCTCAGTGACCGTTCTGTAAGTTGCCGGAACAGTAACAAGCTCGGTTGAAGCTTCCTGAACAACGACAGTTTCAGTAACCGTGTCATAGATTGGCGGAACCGTTGTGTATGTGACAGACTGTGGCTGTACAACTACCGTTTCAGTGACAGTCTCATACGTTGCTGGAATTGTAACCAGCTCGGTTGAGGCTTCCTGAACAACGACAGGCTCCTGAACGGTTTCATATGTCGCTGGAATGCTGACATACTCTGTCGTCGCAGGCTGAACAACGATTGTCTCGGAAACAGTCTCGTAAGTCGCTGGAATTGTCACCAGCTCGGTTGAGGCTTCCTGAACAACAACAGTCTCAGTTACGTTCTCGTACACAGGTGGTACGGTTGTGTAAGTAACAGATTGTGGCTGAACCACGACTGTTTCAGTGACAGTTTCGAATGTTGCCGGGATTGTCACCAACTCAGAGGAGGCTTCCTGAACAACAACTGTTTCGGTGTAAGTCTCATACTCAGCCGGGACAGTGACGTAGTCGACGCCTTGAGGCTGAACGACGATCGTTTCTGTTACAGTTTCGTATGTGGCCGGGATTGTGATCAGCTCAGTTGTGGCTGGCTGAACAACGATCGGCTCTTGAACAGTCTCATATGTCGGAGGCACAACCTCGTAAGTGACAGACTGAGGCTGAACCACGACTGTTTCAGTGACAGTTTCGAAGACCGGTGGAACCGTAACCAGTTCAGTCGATGCTTCTTGAACAACAACTGGGATCTGAACAGTTTCATATGTGGCTGGAACTGTTGTGTAAGCAACAGATTGCGGCTGAACCACAACCGTTTCGGAAACAGTTTCGAATGTTGCTGGAATAGTTACCAGCTCAGTTGAAGCTTCCTGAACGACAACAGTCTCTGTGACAGTGTCATAGACAGGAGGAACAACAACATATTCGACGGACTGAGGCTGTACGACGACAGTTTCAGTAACTGTTTCGAATGTGGCCGGAATAGTGACCAGCTCTGTTGAGGCGGCCTGAACAACGACAGGCTCCTGAACGGTTTCGAATGTGGCAGGGACAGAGATGTACTCTGTTGATGCCGGCTGTACGACAACCGTTTCAGTCACAGTGTCATAAACAGGTGGTATAGTGACCAGCTCTGTTGACGCGTCCTGGACAACGATTGTTTCCGTGTATGTTTCATACTCGGCTGGGACAACAACATAATCCACAGACTGCGGCTGAACCACAACGGTCTCAGTAACAGTCTCGAAAGTTGCTGGAATAGTCACCAGCTCTGAAGCAGCGTCCTTAACAACAACGGTTTCAGTTACCGTTCCAAACTCGGCCGGGATAGTGACCAGCTGAGTTGTTTGCGGCTGAACCACAACAGTTTCGGAAACAGTTTCGAACGTTGCCGGAATAGTGACCAGCTCAGTTGAAGCTTCTTGAACGACAACAGGCTCTTGCACTGTTTCGTAAGTTGCTGGAACTGTCGTGTAAGTCACAGACTGTGGCTGAACAACAACGGTTTCAGTGACAGTTTCAAACGTCGCCGGAATGGTTACCAGCTCAGTTGACGCGTCTTTGACAACAATTGTCTCAGTCGCAGTTCCGAAAACAGCTGGTATGGTAACCAACTCAGTTGTCGCCTCTTTGACGACCATTGTTTCGGAAACTGTTTCGTAAGTTGCAGGGATCGTCGCCAACTCAGTTGACGCATCCTGCACAACGACAGTTTCAGTTACCGTCTCATAAGTCGGCGGCACAGTGACATAGTCGACACTCTGCGGCTGGACCACAACGGTTTCGGTAACAGTTTCATAGGTAGCAGGGATTGTTACGAGTTCGGTCGTTGCATCTTTTACAACAACAGTCTCAGTGACCGTGTCGTAAACGGGGGGAACGGTTACGAGCTCGGTCGATGCTTCCTGCACAACGACTGTTTCCGTGTAAGTTTCGTACTCAGCTGGGATCGTTACATACTCAACAGACTCAGGCTTGACGACAACAGTCTCTGTTACAGTCTCATAAGTTGCTGGGATTGAGACGAGCTCAGTCGAAGCTTCTTGAACAACAACAGTTTCGGTTACAGTTCTAAATGTAGACGACAGCTGGCTAGAGCTACTTCCGCCCATGGCTGTCAAGCGAACGGCATTCGCAGCGAGGACGGAACCATTTGTTCCGACAACGTTTCCGCTGGAGTCTACCTGTCCGATAACCGTACCGGCTGGACCGGCACTGCC
The DNA here is from genome assembly GCA_937924355.1 of uncultured Caulobacterales bacterium. Taxonomy (GTDB): domain Bacteria; phylum Pseudomonadota; class Alphaproteobacteria; order Caulobacterales; family Maricaulaceae; genus JACOMS01. The sequence continues at coordinate 16,228 of CALDSY010000167.1, read as the reverse complement.
TGCAGATCTTGTTCGAACCGCACCATTAGAATCGATGCTGTATGTCGCACCGCCAAAGGTTACGGTTGAAGGATAACGATATCCACCAGCTCCAACAGGAACGAGTTGATACGATTCTTCTTGGACCAGAACACGCTCAGGCACGGTTTCGTAACGGGCTGGGATTTTTCTCAGCTGCGTTGCTTCCGGCTTGATCAGGATCTGCTCGGTTGTAGTTTCATAAGTTGCCGGGACAATGACCCGGGCAAAACATTCACCCGGACGCGGGTCACCTGGTGGCAACTCTTGGGCGATGGTCGGTGCGGTTAGCACCACGGCACTGGTGGCCAATAATAGAGTACGTTTCATTTCGAAAACCCCCAAACTCTCTTTCTTTTAACAATCAACTGCTAGGCACAGCTACGTGCACCTTAACCAAGTCTAAATGATTTGGCTAGGCGTTAGTTCCTCTTTAAGGAATAAAAATAGAAATTCAATCATTCATGTGCAGTTAGGCGAAAAGGTCGCCAGTGAGACACTTCTGCGGCGTGTAACATCTCTTTATCTCCTCTTGTATCGCCATAGGCGTGATTGATTTTCACTGATTTTGGCGAAAATTCCGCCAGAATCCGTCTAATTTTGCCTGAACCCCACACATTCCAACCTTTGATTCTGCCTGTGCACACTCCATCCTCAACCTCTAACTCAGTGGCTAAAATGTTGTGGATATTCTGCGTTTCCCCCCAGGCACGGAGGTAGGGCGTAATGGATGCACTGCATATATATAAAGACTCAGGGTCTTTTTTTCTTGTATTTAGCTCCTTCAAAGCACCCGGTCGAATCAAGGTCGGGATGACGGTATGCGCGAAGGTTTGAGCTTTCTGCTCAACCTTTGCGATAGGCTGTCCTTTGAAGAAACGGTTGATGACATGTTTTTTAACAGCATGTCTGTCGATCAGCTTGATTCCGTAGGCTAAAAAGACCGGCACAAGGGAGATAATCCGCCATGCCCAGCCAAACAGGCCTACATAGTATCTCAAAAACAACGCAAATGTGTCTTTGGTCGTGATCGTTCCATCGAAATCGAACACGTTTATCTCTATTGTTCTTGTCGCGTTCACAGGTCCCCTCAGACGCTCGAATCGAGTTATTATTATGAGTGCTGCTTAGCGCCCATGGTGGAAACATCAAGTCTTGAACCGACTCAACGTTTCCAGCGGCTTAATTTCACCTATATGAATAAAAGCTGACAGCTTGTTTTTTCCGCGAAATTGTGGATTGTGTGGCGAAATCGATTTGCACCTGTAGGGCGATTATAGTCACTTAAGTTATTGTAATGATTGGAAAATAGCAATGCATCTAAATTCAAAGCTTTTATTGACTGCCTTTGCCGGAGTGCTCCTGATCATGCCCGGATGCAAAGAATCCGCCACGAAGAGCAACGCTGACTTTTTTCATGAAACGACAGACCTAAAACCTGATTCTGGTGTGGAGTATGGGCGCCTTGAAAACGGTCTTAAATTTGCCGTCATGCAAAACGCGACGCCGTCCAACACCGCCACGCTTTTGATGCGGTTCGACACCGGGTCGATTAACGAGGCCGATGATGAACGTGGATTGGCCCATTTTCTGGAGCATATGGCCTTTAACGGCTCGGAAAACGTCCCAGAAGGTGAGTTGATTCCCCGGCTGGAGAAATTTGGCTTGGCCTTCGGTGCCGATACCAATGCTTCAACGGGCTTTTTTGAAACGATCTATCAACTTGAACTGCCCGAAGTGAATGATGACATCATTGACGAAGCTTTGTTCATTATGCGCGAAACGGCCTCTAAATTGCTTTTGGAGCCAGAGGCCATCGAAAAAGAGCGCGGCGTGATTCTGGCGGAAAAACGCGCCCGGACGAGCCCGGCATTCCACGCGTCCATTGCACAGCTTAATTATTTCATGGACGGAACCCTGATTCCGGCGCGTTTGCCGATTGGCACCGAAGAGACCATAAAATCCGTCACACCGGAGCAATTCCGGACCTTCTATGAGGGGTATTACCGCCCTGAAAACACATTCATCGTGCTCGTCGGTGATATGGAAACGGCCTATGCCAGCAATAAAATCTCTGAATATTTTGAGGACTGGACCGCAACCGGTGTCGAAAAAACCTCCCATAAATTGAAAACTTTGGGCCCCAAGCCATTTGAGGCCACCTATTATTCAGACCCTGAAATTCAAACCAGCGTTTCCATTAATGTGATGAGCGCGCCGGATTTACGGGAAGACAAGAAAGCCAATCGCAAGGATTTTTACATCGAAGCCTTGGGGAACCGAATTCTGTCGCGCCGGCTAGGCGCTATCGCCCAAACAGAGGACGCGCCTTTTATCTCTGCGGGTGCCAGCACTTCAACAACTTATGATGCGGTCCGGATATCCTCCCTCAGCCTGTCTTCTCAGCCTGAAAACTGGGCGCAGGCTTTGTCTGCCGGGGAACAGGAACTGAGAAAGGCTGTTCAGTTCGGGTTTACACAGGCCGAACTCGATGAACAGATCGCCAATTCCCGACAATCCCTGAAGGTAGCCGTCGAGCGCGCGGAGACCCGCCGCACGTCTGGGCTCGCCCGCAGCATCTTGGGTAATTACTCAGGGGATGTGGTCATGACGAGCGCGCAGTTTAACCGGGACTTCTTTGAGGAATACGCCGGCAGCATTACACCCGAGCAGGTCCACACGGCGTTCAAAGCCTACTGGACCGGATCCGAAGACCCGCAAATCTATGTTTCCACTTCTGAAATCATTGAAAATCCAGACGCGGTCATCAAACAAGCCTACCGGGATAGTCAATCAATTGCGGTCACCGCCAATGAAGCCACCGAATCCGTTGAGTTTTCCTACCGGGATTTCGGCGACCCTGGTAAAGTTAAATCCCGCAAAAAGGTGGATGATGTTGATTTTGTACAGGTTGAGTTTGAAAACGGGGTCCGCCTTAACTTGAAAAAGACGCCCTATCAAAAGGGCGTTCTGTCCATTGATCTTGCGTATGGCAAAGGCGAGCTGTTTCTATCGAATGACGGAACACCAACTCGCTGGTTGCTAGGTAACGCTTTATCCATGGGGGGCCTAAAAGCCCATTCAGCCGACGAGCTGCGCACGATCATGGCAGGCCGAAGTGTTGGCGTTGGCCATAATATGGGCACAAAACAAATGTTCATGAATGGCGGGACCACGATGGAAGACCTGCCGGAACAGCTCAATCTGATGATGGCCTATTATCTGGAACCCGGATTTCGCGAAGAGGCCAAGGCCCGTTATGACAAGTGGATCAGCTCTTTTTACCCGACGCTCGATTCGACCCCTGGCGGCGTGGCCTCCCGAGATCTGGAACGCTTGATAAGGTCGGACAATCCACGTTTTGGCATACCTTCCGAAGAAGACTTGCGGGCGGCCAGTCTCGAAACCGTTTCCAGCTGGCTCGCGCAAAATAAAAAGGGCGAATCCATCGAGATCGGGGTTGTCGGCGATATAGACATCGACACGGTTATAGAGGAGGTGGCCCGAACATTTGGCACGCTCCCCAAAGTCAAGCCCGATGCCCCTGTAGCGCCGGCAGACAAAACCCAACTGCAATTTGCAAAGTCGACCAATAGGCCGACCGTACTGACCCATGCTGGTGAGGATAATACCGCGCTTTTACGGGTTTACTGGCCATCGCCGGACGGCCGGGACGATATGGTCATTCGCCGAATGAACCTGCTAAACTCCATGTTTAAATTGCGTTTGGTCGAAGTCTTGCGCGAGGAATTAGGCACGTCCTACTCGCCGTCTTCCTATTTTGTATCGCCCCGGACTTATCCTGATTTTGGGTACCTAGCTGCATCCCTTGAGGTCAATCCCGAAGATATCGCCAAGGCAGAAGCCCGTATTCATTCTCTGGCCGAGGAATTTGCAAAAGGGGATTATGATGATGATTTATTCGTTCGCGCTATTTCTCCCATTCGGGAAAACATAGAAGAAACGCTCGAAAGCAATGCTTATTGGATGAACATTATTGCCCGCTCTCAAACCGATCCGGAAATCGTTGCGCGTCACCGTCGCCGCCACGATGCCTATCAAGATATGACACTCGAAGATGTGAAACCCTTGGGCCAAACTGTGTTCAAACGTGACAAAGCCGTTGTCTATCATGTCGTGCCATCCCCATAAAACCGCGACAATTAGGGCCGGGTTAGGGTAAATTTAAGTCTTCGCTTTCAGACCAAGCCTGTTTATACCAAAACAAATCAGTCAATAAGGTTGTCTCATGGTTCAGCTCACGCTTCCAAAGAACTCGAAACTGTCAAAGGGCAAGAATTGGCCCGCTGTTTCCAGTGGGAAACGCATGAAAACCTTCAAAATCTATAGGTTTGATCCCGCAGACGGGCAGGGGCCACGTTGGGATAGCTATAATATTGATTTGGATGAATGCGGGCCAATGGTTTTGGACGCCCTGATCAAGATTAAAAACGAAGTTGACCCGACTTTGGCTTTCCGCCGCTCTTGCCGCGAAGGCGTTTGCGGGTCCTGCGCTATGAATATTGGCGGACGCAACACTTTGGCCTGCACCAAAGGTATCGATGAAGTGGGCGGCGGCACCATAGCCATCAGCCCATTGCCGCATATGCCGGTTGTCAGGGACCTCGTACCGGACCTTTCACAATTTTACGCTCAATACGCGGAAATCCAGCCCTGGTTACAGACCAGCGAAGCTGAGCCCGATGGGGAGCACAAGCAAACCATTCAAGACCGCGATAAACTCAACGGCCTTTATGAGTGCATCTTGTGCGCCTCCTGTTCAACCTCTTGTCCGTCATATTGGTGGAACGGCGACCGTTATTTGGGGCCGGCCGCACTCTTGCAGGCCTATCGCTGGCTTATCGATAGCCGGGACGAGGCCACCAGTGAGCGTTTGGACCGCCTGGAAGACCCCTTTAAGCTTTACCGCTGTCACACCATCATGAACTGCGCAAATGTGTGCCCAAAGGGCTTAAATCCCGCCAAGGCGATCGCGGAAGTCAAGAAAATGATGGTGGAACGGGCCTAAGCCTCGCACTAAGTTCCCAAAACTCCCATTTATAGACTGAATAAGAGCGGAAAAAGGGGTAATCGCCCCACATCCGCGCATGGTTGTTGGATCACAGGATAGCGTGCTGCTAAATCGGCTCTATACGCCTTCTGAGGCACTTAGAGAGAGATTGGCATGAGAAGCCGACAAAGCTCGATTAATCGCTGTCGACGCACTTATGGACCGTAGAATGCCGGCAAAGAGGGCGTCGACGCGGCAAGAGGCGTTTATAGCCGCCCTTATCGGAGGCTTTTCGTCGTTGCGCCGTCCGTCACTCATCTGGCTGCGGGCGTTTTTAGGGCGCATTTTTCGGGTTATCTCGTTGTGAAACCCCCTAATTCTCTCTTGGGGGAGATTAATCTTTCATCTGAGAAATCGAGGAATTAATTTTTTCGCGCCTTTTCGTTAACTTTTACGCAACCATTTCGGTTAGCACTCCGGCCAATTCTGAACCATTTTGAACCATATTCCCCCCTAAGGCGAAAACCTCAATTTACCTAAGTTTTACAAGAACTTGGTAGGGTTAGACGAACCAAAAACGAGGTTGGGAAATGGTGGACTTTACGGCTCGGGATCGTCTTAAGCTCTTATTAGGCGGTAGCGCACTTTTGTTAACGGCTTGTGGTGGCGGGAGTAGCGAAACGGCATCAGGTGATGTATTTAACGGCAAACCTCCACCCCCGCCGCCACCTCCTCCTCCTCCCCCCCCGCCGCCAACAGGCAGCGATACCCCAGTGACAGGTATGTTGCGGGATTATTATCGGAACAATTTCAAAATTGGGACGGCCATTAATCAACATCAAGTAAATGCCCGGGATAAGTCCGCCCAAATAGCGGCTGATCAGTTCAATTCCATCACACCGGAATGGGAACTCAAGCCAACCGTCATCAACCCGTCGCCAGGGGTCTATAACTTCTCCGAAGGCGACCGCATCGTCGACTGGGCGCTGGAAAACGATATGGCCGTTCGAGGACATGCTTTGCTTTGGCACGTATCCACACCGCATCACTTCCTTGAAGGCAGCCGTGAGGACATCAAATATCGTCTGGAGGAGTATATCTGGACTGTTATGGACCATTATCGCGGGCGTATCCATGTATGGGATGTCGTGAATGAAATTATATCGCCAGATATATATCGCGGTTACGACGGGGTCGGCCCAGATCGTCGCTCGAACTGGTATAATGCGGTTGGGAATGCTGACTACATAGATTGGGCCTTTCACGCAGCCAGAGCCGCTGACCCGAATGTCCAGCTATTCCTCAATGAATACGACACAGAGACACCGTTAAAGCGCGAATGGTTCGTTCAAATCCTGCGTCGTCTCAAGCAACGGGGCGTGCCTATCGACGGCGTCGGGCACCAGATGCACATGTTCTATGATACGGACTACAAAGAGGCCTTGGCGGCGATTGAAGCTGTGGACAACGAATATATGGGCCTTATCCAACACGTCACCGAAATTGATGTCAGTGTTTATCATGATCCGGGCGAGTGCTGGCAATCGTCAACCAATTGCGATTCTGATTATGGTCCGAATGCCCCTGCGGATGTTCTCAATACCCAGGCCGCCTTACTTAAAAACCTTTTGGAAGGCCTAACTCACAAACCGAGTGTGGAATCTGTATCATTCTGGGGCGTTCGCGATGGGGATAGCTGGCTGAACACATCGCCTATTGAAAGATATAATCATCCATTGCTTTTCGATCGTGAGGGCCATGCAAAACCGGCCTTCCACGCGCTGACCGATCCCAACTATAAACTGAATGAAGGTTAAGGATAAGCGGCGCAATTTTCACCGATAATTTACGGGATTTAAGTATCCTTTAAAAAAATACAGAGGTTGAAATGGTGGATTTTACGGCAAGGGACCGGTTACGGCTACTCTTGGGCGGCAGCGCAGTGGCGCTGGGTGCCTGTGGAGGCGGCGGAAGCTCTGAATCTTCGTCAGGTGTTTTTCAGGGCGGCGGCGATCCGCCTCCGCCACCACCCCCTCCGCCGCCAACAGGCGGAACCGGGGGGACCACCGGAGAGATGACAACCGGTCTTCTAAGAGATACCTATAGAAATAATTTTACTGTGGGGACAGCACTGTCAAATCAAAGGGTCGCTGCTATGGACCCGTCAGCAGAACTCGCTTTAGATCAATTCTCAAGCATTACGCCTGAATGGGAATTAAAGCCGGATGTTATACAGCCGGAGCCGGGCGTCTATAATTTTGCAGAGGGCGATCGCGTTGTCGACTGGGCACTGGAAAACGGGATGGAAGTTCGGGGGCACGCGCTCGTTTGGCACGAATCCATGCCTGCGCATTTCACACAAGGCACCCCAACCGAAATTCGCGCCCGTCTCGAAGAGTATGTGACGACTGTCGTTGAATATTTTGCCGGCCGCGTCACCGCGTGGGATGTGGTGAACGAGGTGACGTCCGCTGATATCTATCGCGGCACTGACGGGGTTGGTCCTGACAGGCGCAGTGATATGTTTAACGCCGTCGGGAATGCGGATTATATCGACTGGGCCTTTACGGCGGCGCGGGCAGCCGACCCAAATGCCTTGTTGTTTATCAGTGAATATGACACGGAGACGCTACTCAAACGCCAATGGTTGATGGAAATCGTCAGACGTCTTAATCAGCGGGGCGTGCCGATTGACGGTGTAGGGCATCAGTTCCACTTCTTCTTGGATACGGATCCAGCTCAAGCTCTGGCCGCCATTGACGCGGTTGACAATGAGTTTCTTGGTCTCATCAATCATGCAACGGAAATCGACGTATCTTTTTATCGTGATCCGGGCGAATGTTGGCAACAACGGACAAATTGCCTGGCCGATCTTGGGCCGACACCGCCAGACGATATGCTGGCCCAACAAGCTCAGCTTTTGCGAGGTCTCTTTGATGGATTGGCCCTTCGGGCTTCGGTCGAGTCCGTTTCGTTTTGGGGCGTCCGAGATGGTGATAGCTGGTTGAATTCCTCTCCCATAGAGCGGTTTAACTATCCTCTTCTGTTTGATCGGGATGGGCAGCCAAAACCTGTTTTCCACGCGATTACGGATCCGAATTACGTTATCTAAAATTTCGTGTTTTGACAGAACCTTGTCCGGCGCATAAGTCGGTTGAAAGGGAGGCTGTCATGGCAAACAAGCAGGCAAAGTTAAAAGTTGCTGTACCGCAAATCGCACCGATCTGGCTGGACCGGGACGCGACTTTGGCTAAGGTTATTTCAACCATTGAAACGGCTGCAGAATCCCAAGCTGAGCTCATTGTTTTTGGCGAAGGCCTGGTGCCTGGATATCCGTTTTGGCCGGATCTGACCGGCGGTGCCAAGTTCAACAACAAAAAACAAAAGGAACTCTTTGCGTATTACGCACATCAGTCCGTCACCATCGAAGATGGTCATTTAGACGGCGTTTGCCAGACGCTCAAAAAGGCCAAAATGGCCTGTTATCTCGGCATCATCGAACGGCCCCGGCAACGCAGTGGTCATTCGCTTTATGCCAGCTTTGTCTATATTGATCAGACTGGGGTCATTCAGTCCGTCCATCGGAAATTACAGCCCACTTACGAGGAACGCCTTGTCTGGTCCCCAGGAGACGGAGCTGGGCTCGTGACACATCGTTTGGGTGATTTTACGGTTGGGGGGCTGAATTGTTGGGAAAATTGGATGCCTCTATCCCGCGCCGCGCTCTATGCTCAAGCCGAAGATTTACACGTAGCTTGCTGGCCGGGAAGCCTTCGTAACACCATCGACATCACACCTTTTCTAGCCAAAGAAGGACGAAGTTATTGTATTTCAGTTTCCAGCCTTATGCGGCCTTCTGACGTTCCGGATGGAATCCCTTTCGCTAAGGAAATCAAAGACTTAATGCCAGAAGTTGCAGCAGATGGCGGGTCATGCATCGCTGGCCCAGACGGTCGCTGGGTGCTAGAACCGATCACCCGAGAAGAGGGGTTGCGATTTGCGGAACTCGATCCAAAATTGGTGCGGCAGGAGCGTCACAATTTTGACGCGGCGGGACATTACTCTCGTCCCGATGTCACACAATTAGTTGTTAATCGACGGCGACAGGCGATAGCGCGCTTTGAGGACGAATAAGCTCCAGCTTTTGAAGCATTCCGGCCTCTAGAATATCGAGTTTTTCTTTTCGGTAGTCCTTGATTGCCTCTGTATTCAGGTTGTCATTGGCCGAGAGTTGCATCCAGTTGCCATCGCCATATTCCGGCCATTCAGGGAGGCCCGTTCCATTCGGGTTGCCGGTTCGCGCGAAATTGACCCAATAATTCTGCATGGTTTCGGCCAAAGCATCATCTTCTTTGGACCATCCGAAAATCTTTTGCGGTGAACCAAACACAAACGGAGTCTCTGCAAAGTGAAAGGCGCCGATGGTTTGCTTTTCATTGGGCGGAATACGCGTAAAAATAAAGCTATAAGCTGGCTCTCCGCGGCGACTGTTAAGTTTCGAAATAAGACGCACATTCACGCCAAATATTTCGTCGCCCATCATTTGCTCGCCGCCATGGTCGAAGTCCTTATCGAGCCCGTAGAGTTCAACAAGCCGAGCGGCTTGGTCACCAAAATGCGGTTGCAGGGCGTTGATTTGACCCGCTCGGTCATCGCGAGGAACATCTTCGCTCCAAAGTGTCGGATTGGGATCATTGGGGAAGAAGACAGTCGACTCGTCGCTATTATATCCAAACATTGTCGGGACCGCGTAATAATCACCATCCTGAAAGGCATGACCCACATTCTTGGGAAATACGACGCCGTCGCGCACGTGGTGGAAGGCTTCGGATATTCTAAACGTAACAGCCTCAAGTATTTTGCTGGCCTCAATGGCGCGCAAATCCTGCGCAGTTGGGTTGTCCAGCCCGAGCGCGGCGGAGAGCAGCAATCCGCCTTCATATCCGTCGCGCCATTCTGTTGGGTCGTCCGCCATCTGACCCAAATGATAGGTAGAGGCGCCGCTTTGCCCAATGGCGCGGTGAAACAGTCCTTTGGCGGCAGGCGCGCTCATCAATTCCGTGACGGACCAAGCACCGGCGCTTTCTCCAAATATTGTGACGTTTTCGGGATCTCCGCCATAGGCCGAAATATTGTCTCTGACCCATTTCAGCGCCGCGATTTGATCCAGGGTTCCATAATTACCAGAAACACCCCTTGGGTCGTCAGCCGATAGGGCTGGATGGGCCATATATCCAAATACGCCCAGGCGGTAATTTATAGTCACTAGGACAACGCCCTTTTGCGGCAATGAATCTGCTTGATAAACATTGAAATCACCGGAGCCAAACTGATGACCGCCGCCATGTATCCAGACCATAACGGGCAGGGCGTCGCCTTTGATGTTTCCCGTATCGTCTAGATTTGGGGTGCGGACGTTGAGGTACAGACAGTCTTCGCTGATCTTGGAGTCCCCGGATGCACTGACTGCCTTCCTGATGAGGAACTTCTTGAAAGAGGATAACCCATGGCGCTCGATCATGAGGTCTAGAAACCCGCCGCCATCACCGGTCAATTGCATGCATTGATTTCCAAAGCTGGACGCATCCCGGGTTTTATTCCAAGCAACGGGCAGGACAGGAGGGCGCCATCTTAGATCGCCTGTCGGCGGGGCCGCAAAAGGTAGGCCTTTGAAATTGTGGATCTGATTGGGTGTAATTTGTCCCTGAACCGGGCCTTGGGGTGTGTTGATAACGGGGCCGATTTTGTCGGACGGTTTGAAGACGATCAAAGCCGCAATCGCAACCGAAGCAAATAACGTTATAAGAAGGAAGATTTTTCTAAACATGGTGTCTATATGCCTTGTTTAGAGCGTCTCGACAATCCGGCGAATTATCACAGTGGCGTCATCTGCGTTTTTAGGGAGCGTCTCAGGCGCAATGGGCGGCCCAAAGGTCATTTCAAATTTTTGCTCTTTCTTGTTTAGAAGCTCTCTAAACAGCGTAATGTCTCGGAGTTCGCCATTGGTTTTAGAGAAAAGGTAATAGAGTGCGGAATTCCTCGCGCGTATCCTAAGAGGAATGACAGGCACCTTATATTTTTTCGCGAGCATAGCAGCGGAGCTTTCCCAGGGCTTGTCTTTGATGCCAGACAAGGTGAGGGCGGCCAGCTTGCCGGACGGGAAAATCACCACGCACCGTCCGTCCTTGAAAGCCTTGCGGGTTTTTGACAAAGTTTCCCTTGTTTTGGCAACAGATCGTTTGTCCACAACCCATTCTACAGGAATGATAAGGTCTTCACATTGGGGGATCACACGCAAAGCGTCTGCATTGGCAAGGTAGATATGATCTGGCCTGTGGGTTTTGATCGCTTCAAATACAGCTATACCATCGGCGAGACCTGTCGGATGATTTGATATGAGAATACAGGGTCCTTTTTTGGGGAGATGCTCGATCCCGGTCACCGTAATATCTGGTTTCATCATCTTCGAGACCAGATCAAAGGCCTCGTGCCCGCTCATGGTTTTGACTTGATCAGCCAGGCTCACTGCAAGATCATAGTGCAGGGCTTTGTTCAAAGAAGGCCGAATAAGCTTATACAGCGTTTTGCGGGAGATAAGACGCTTCGCCCGTTCGGCTATCAGCTGGTCAACAATATGCATTGCTTAATCTGCCCTCGACTCCTATTGGATTTCAATAATCGTCACCTAATCGAATGCAAGATAAAATGACCGTAAACGTTCTGTTCCTTTGTACTGGAAATTCCGCCCGCTCTATTCTGTCAGAGGTCCTGCTTCGCGATTTGGGAGGAGACAGGTTCAGGTCATTTTCGGCTGGCAGTCGGCCAAGCGGTACGCCGCATCCGGACGGGTTGACGGAACTTCGCCGCCGCGGTCATGTGCCCAGTGACGTGTCGTCAAAGAGCTGGGATGCGTTTGCCGGCATGGATGCCCCCTTGATGGATATTATCATTACAGTGTGTGGCAGCGCGGCAGGGGAAACATGCCCTGTATGGCCCCATAAACCCGGACAGAGCCCCGTTAGCGTTCATTGGGGCGCAGATGACCCCGCCCATGTTGAACCTCTCTCGGCCCGGCAGAAAGCCTTTTCAGATGTCTACAAACTTTGTCGGGCCCGTATCGAGGCATTGATAGAATTACCAAGCCGAGACCTAGTTAATCGGGAGGCCTTGCAGCTTATTGGCGACATTCAATAAGCCATAAAAAAAGCCGCCTATAAAAGGCGGCTCATTATTCTTATCGGAAGACCGAAGGTTACTTAGGCCACCACTGGTTCAGCTTCTTAGCAGCCCACTCACGACCACCCAGGCCGAAAGCGATTGCACCGCCAACACCCAGAGCAATACCCATGCCCCAAGACAGGGATTGGAACGCGTTCTGAACGATATCAGCACCCAGATCCATTTGAGCCAGACCCATGAAAGTCACGATCAACAGTGTTGCGTACTTAACAATTGATCCTGCAAGGTCGCCAGATGTCTGTGTAACGATCTTTGATACGAAGTTTGCGATGAACAAACCAGCACCGATGATGATAGCACCTAGGACGATCTTACCGCCGATGGCCATCAGAGTTTCGAAGACGCTTGTCAGTTGTGGGATACCCAGAGCGTTCATAGCGGCTGAAAGACCCATCACCAGGATACCGGCGAATGACAATGTACCGAACAGTTTCGAAGGTACGAAACCTGGACGTGATGTGCCGTCAAGGCTCGCGATTGCACCAAGTGAGTCGTCAACGCCCAATGAAGGCAGTGTTGAGCGAACCAAGTTAGCAATGAAGCGACCGATGAAGACGGTAATCGCCAAGATCAAAGCAGCAGCCAGAATATTCGGGATGTAAGCGATGATTGTTTGCAGCAGGTTGTCGATTGGCTCGGACAGCGTGCTGATGTCCAGAGCGCCAATAGCACTTGAAGCGGCCAAGATCATTACGATCGCGCCAGCCAGTCCACCAAGACCGCGTGAGATGCCGTTATTAGACGCACCTTCTTCTGCGCCGCCGGCAAAACCGAAGCGAGAGGCAAGATTGTCAACCTGCGCAGCTTCCAATGTGCTGGAAAGCGCTTCTTTAACAACTTTCGCCAGAACAGTACCGATACCCATAATGATGGCAGCTGCAATCAGCTTTGGTACATATTCGAAGATTGTGTCGAGCATGCCGTCGACGAAGTCGAGTTGGCTTGCCAATTGTGGGAACTGACGCAGCCCCATCAGAATGAATACCAACCAAAGTACCCAGAACACGGCTTTTGAGAGTGAACGGCCGATATTGCCGCCCGTTGACTTGGCACGACGGCCGAGTCCAGTCTTGTTAATTGCGCCGGCAACGAGTGCACCAGCGATTTTCGCGATAAAGTAACCAACAATGATTACAATGGCTGTCATTGCCAGATCGGCAATCCAGTCAAAACTTTCTCCAGGAATCCAACCTTTGAGCGCACTCGAAAACTCGCTTACACGAGCCGTCTCGGCCAAAGTGTCCTGAATTCTTTTACTTTCCTGCATTAGGAACCTCCAAATTATAGTTATAGGCTCCCGTCAGGGACCCCCCGTAAAAAACTCCATACACAGCTGCACGCAAGCCGCGCAGGCATATACAGTTAACCCTTAGTAAGGTTTACATAAACGGTATATGAACAAAATGAAAGGTGTAATACTTGACGAATAGTGGATGAATGATAGGCGGGATCTATGTCGACTCCAATCAAGAACAGGCCGTTATTGGTCTTTTTGACGGTTTTTTCTTTTGGCTCACTGGTTTTGGCCATCATCTGGATTAAAATTCAAACCGGATGATAAGCGTCATACAAGAGCTTAATCGCCGAATTGATAGCGGCGAACTGTTTGAAGACAGCGCCCAGATCCGGGCAGCGCAAGCTTTAGACGACTTGCTATTGCGGCTTTCCGAGCCATCTGGAAAATCCATTTTCTTCTGGCGCGATAAACAATCGCCCAAAGGTCTCTATCTTTGGGGGGGTGTCGGACGGGGCAAATCTATGCTGATGGATTGGTTTTTTGAAGCGCTTGAAGTCAAAGAAAAATCCCGGGTGCACTTTCATGCTTTCATGCTGGATGTGCACGAACAAATCGGCATTTGGAGAAAACTGACCGACAAGGACCGTAAAATGGCAGATCATTTTGTCCGCGGTGCCGGGGACGATCCTATCGCGCCGGTGGCGAAACTTATCGCTGACCGATCTCAAGTCCTTTGCTTTGACGAATTTCATGTCACTGATATTGCCGATGCCATGATCCTATCGCGGTTATTCGAAGCCTTGTGGTCGCGAGGCGTGGTGGTTGTGGCAACCTCTAACCGTCCGCCAGAAGATCTCTACAAACACGGGTTAAACCGTGAGCTTTTTGAACCGTTTATCGAGCTGATGCCCGAACATTTAATCATCCACGAATTCGAAGGTGAGGTTGATCATCGATTGCGGCAACTAACGGCGGCGCCTGTGTATTATTCTCCGCTCGGAGATGGCGCCGAACTAGCGATCGAGTCGGCCTGGAATCGATTGACCGGCGCGGCCATTGCCAGGCCCGCGACTTTGCGGGTTCAAGGACGGGACCTGGTTTTGGAGAATACGGCTGCGGGCACCGCACGCACGACATTTCACAGGCTATGTGGCAACCCGTTGGGGGCTGCTGATTATCTCAAGCTGGCCCATAGTTTTCAGACGCTCATCCTGGAAAATGTCCCGGTTATGGATCGGTCCATGCGCAATGAAGCCAAGCGTTTCGTGACACTTGTCGATGCTTTGTACGAAACTAAAACCAAGCTCGTTATGAGTGCTGCTGGGGAACCATCTGAACTATACCTTAAGGGTGATGGCTCTTTCGAGTTTGAACGGACCGTCAGCAGATTAATGGAAATGCGAAGTGAAGATTATCTAGGATCAAGGCGGAATTTTGAAAACAAAAAATCCGATAAGGCTTGAGCTGAAAACCAAAGCCGATTAGCCAGAACCAAAAGGGGGGACAAAGATCATGGGGGAACAAACCCAATCAGGTGTAAATACTGATGCTCAATTTGATGCAGGGGGCTATTGGCGCGCCACGCTACGCCTGACACTTGGCTTGCTCACAATCTGGTTTCTGGTGTCTTTTGGGGCGGGCATTCTCTTTCGTGACTTTTTGGATCAGTATTCTGTTGGCGGTGCGCCATTAGGTTTCTGGTTTGCCCAAAACGGCGCCATTTACGTCTTTGTCATCCTGATCTTCATCTACTGCTTCAAGATGAAAAAATATGAGAAAAAATTCGGGATCAAGGACTAGTCATGGGCGAATTATTCTGGACCTGGTTCTGGGTTGGCCTGACCTTTAGCGTCTATATTTTCATCGCCTGGCGAGCTCGGGCGGGTTCCACCAATGATTTTTACGTTGCAGGGCACGATGTCCACCCCATTATCAACGGCATGGCCACCGCCGCAGACTGGATGAGCGCCGCTAGCTTTCTGTCCATGGCGGGTCTTATCGCGTTTATGGGGTATGGCGGCTCGGTTTATTTGATGGGCTGGACTGGCGGGTATGTTTTACTGGCCCTATTATTAGCGCCGTTCCTCAGAGAATTCGGAAAATTCACGGTCCCTGATTTTGTCGGCGACCGATTTTATTCCCCGACGGCCCGCGTGATTGCGGTTGTCTGCGCCCTATTTGTTTCCTTCACTTATATTGCCGGACAAATGAAAGGCGTCGGCGTGGCCTTTTCCGGTTTTCTAAACATTCCATATGAGTGGGGGATATTCTTCGGCATGTTTATTGTCTTTGTTTATGCAGTGTGGGGCGGGATGAAAGGCATTACCTATACGCAAGTGGCCCAATATGTGGTCCTCATATTTGCCTACACGGTTCCGGCAATTTTTATATCCATAATGATCACCGGAAACGCCGTCCCGCAATTGGGATTTGTTGGTGACATAAAGGGCACAAATACCCCCATGCTGGAAAACCTTAATCAGCTCGTTCGAGATCTGGGTTTCACAGAATACACATCGACCAATAAATCGAAACTGGACGTCATCTGCATCACCGCCGCTTTGATGTTTGGTACGGCCGGCTTACCCCATGTGATTATCAGATTCTTCACGGTCAAGTCCGCACAGGCCGCCCGCATTTCCGCCGGTTGGGCTTTGGTCTTTATCGCCATTCTATATACAACCGCGCCGGCCGTTGCGGCCTTTGCCCGAATGAATTTTATC